>JBAXMT010000024.1:0-17873 GCA_037134135.1 Methylococcaceae bacterium
TTAGTGATTTTTCTGTCATAATTTTCAAGTCAATGTTAGAAAATCATAGATTACCCGAATTTCGTATTTTTTCCTCTTAAAATTTAAATCACTTTTTCTAACTGTTGAATATGGGCATTTAACTCATTTAAAACATCGCGTTGACTGCCCGTTAAATTCATTCCAGCGCGTAATTCTTTAATTCGCAAATTAATGAGTTCAATACATTCTTCTTGTTCAGTTCGGCGCAAATATAATTTGTTCACCATTTGGCGAAAAGCAGAACTTAATTTACGAAATTGACCTTTTTCATTTCTGATATTGACGGCATCTAACTGACCACCATCACTAATTTGTTCACACAATTCGGTTAAGCGGTTTATAGGGGCGGTAGTTTTATTATTGATGTAAGTGGTAACGAACGCGCTAATCGCACCTGCAATAATTAGCATGAGTAAATTACCGACAAAAATGAACACACCTAAACGACTCCATGCTTCTACCACATTGAGATAAACAGACGTTGGTTGCTCAGAAGTCATCCAATAAATCAACGCGGAATAGCATCCACCCGCAAGAAGAATCAGCGCAAATAAACTAAAAAAGATACGCCATAACGCCGAAATTTTAGGATTTGGACGGCGACGAGTGGAACGATAATTCATGCGTTTTTACCTTGGTTGTTAGTCAGCGAAACTTTGAACCCACGCTAATTGGCGTGGCAAACAAATGGTATTTAAATCATAAGTAGCTTGTGCGAATTCACGCGCATTTTTACCTAAACGAGCGCGTTCGTCAGGTAAATCGAGTAATTCACAGACGTTATTAGCAAGTTCTTCTTTATCAAAAAAATCGACCAATCTACCTGTATCGTTGTGGCGAATTGCTTCATGCAACGGTTGTGTGTTACTGGCGACAATACAACAGCCAACGCTCATCGCTTCCAATAAACTCCAACTCAATACAAATGGATACGTTAAATAAACGTGAATCCGTGACAATTGCAACAACGGAATAAAGTGCGAATAATCAATGTGTCCGAGAAAATGAATGCGGCTCATATCAAGATTTTCAATAACTTCATTGAGAAAAATGTCTTTCCATTTTTGACCATCAGGAGCTTTTGAGCCATAACTTACACCGTCTGCACCCACAATCAGAATTCTTGCATTTGGACGACGACGCATAATTTCGGGTAACGCTCGCATAAACGTGTGATAACCGCGATACGGTTCTAAATTACGATTCACAAACGTAATAACTTCATCGTCTCGCGTGAGTTTAACCGTGCCGCCGCCGTTGATATTCAGCGTTAACGAAACATTTGGATTTGGCGCAATCGCATTCGTATCAATACCATCGTGAATGACGGCGATATTGCTGCGGAATGGTTCGGGAAAAGTGCTTGCTTGCCAATGTGTTGGTGAAATTCCCGCGTCAGCAATATCAAAATGCAGCAAATTATTGGTGTTTTTTAAGCGCAAACGGCAATCGTTTGTCGGATCATCATTCATAAATTCTGGGTCGAAATTTACGTCTGTGCCGTGCGTGTGGTAGAAAAATTCGCAATAAATCGCCAATTTCGTGTCTGCCCAAACGTCTTTTAAAAACAAACTTTCACCCCAACCCGAATGCGCGATAATTAAATCAGGTGTAAAACCTGAATCGCGCAATTCTAAAGCGGCTCGAAAACACGCTTCGCCACGAATGACTTTTGTTTCAAAATCACTCACCCACGGATGCACATTTTGCGTCGTGCCGCGTGTAGCTGAATAACTAATCATTCGCACATTTTGCCAACTTTCAGGCGAATTTTTTTGCATCGTGAAAGCCACGACTTCGTTATTTTTGTCAGCCGCGAGGGCAGGGGCTAAATGTTTAAATTGCCCTGGAAAGTTTTGATGAATAAATAAAATTCGCATAGTTTTAAGTTTGTGAGTTTATTAAGAAGGCTTCGACGCGCTGTAAATCTTCAAGTGTATCAACACCCGCAGGCGGTGTTTTATCAACGATTTGCACAAGAATTTTTTCGCCGTGCCATAAAATTCGTAATTGTTCTAAGGCTTCAATTTGTTCAAGTGGCGATGTTTCCCACGCGCAGTATTTTTTCAAAAAACCTGCGGTATAAGCATAAAGTCCGATATGTCGAAAGGAATCCCCCCCCTTTAAAGGGGGGCTGGGGGGGATGTGCTTGAATGCTTCGCGATTCCACGGAATCGGCGCACGACTAAAATAAAGCGCGTAACCATTTTTATCCAAAACCACTTTTACCGCATTCGGATTAAAAATTTCATCCGCATCGTAAATTTTTGCTGCCAACGTTGCAATACCCGCTTGATTTTGATTTGCCAAAGCGTGTGCCACTTGACGAATATAATCTGCTGGCAAAAGTGGTTCATCGCCTTGTAAATTCACAATAATCGTATCGTCTGACCATCCGAATTTCTCGGCAACTTCGGCAAGGCGTTCTGTGCCACTTTCGTGATTTTCTCGCGTTAAAACCGCTTGAAAACCCAATTCTGAAACTGCATTTAAAATGCGCTCGTCATCGGTGGCAACAATGATTTCATCGGCATTAGCTTCTTTTGCACGTTCGCAAACGTGAGCAATCATTGGTTTTCCAGCGATTAACAATAACGGTTTGCCATGCAAGCGCGTCGAGCCATATCGAGCAGGAATCACAACTTTAAACGGCACGCTCATTTTGGTAATGCGTCCATTTCTTCGAGCGATAAACGACGCGCTTCATCTTCCAACATCACAGGAATTGAATCACGAATCGGAAACGCTAAACGATCCGCCCGACAAATTAATTCTTGTGCTTCTTTTTGATAACGCAACGGACTTTTGCAAATTGGACACGCTAAAATATCTAATAATTTTGAATCAATCATAAGGATCTCTTAAAAGGTTTTGTTTTGAGTAAGGTTAAAAATTTGGTATCGAATTCTGCCGATAATCGTGCTGTCACGGGAATAAACCAATGATTTTCAGTTGCGAACATTTTACATTTCACCGCGTCTTTTTCTGTCATAAAAACAGGCTGATTTTTAAATGTAATTTCGCCCGCTTCAAAAACATGATGATCAGGAAAACTGTGGTCAGTGCGTTGCGAAATCCCCAATTTTTCAAGCTGTTTAAAAAAGCGTTCTGGATTTCCTATGCCTGCAATCGCATGACATTCTACGTTTTTAAATTCAACTAATGATTTATTTTCACCTGTCAGCAAATTCACAGCAATATCACCGATTAACTGCATTTTCCATTCGTACCACGCATTATTTTCAGTGGGTTTACCATTTACAACCACAAAATCAACGATGTCCAAACGTTCAATGGGTTCGCGTAAAGGGCCTGCTGGCAAACAAATTGAATTTCCAAAACGTCGTTCGCCATCAATGACGGCAATTTCAATATCACGATTTAAGGCGTAATGTTGCAATCCATCATCTGCCAAAATAACGTCACAAGGCGCGTGTTTTAGCAAAAATTGTGCTGCCTCGACTCGATTTTCACCCACTGCCATTGGACAATTCGTTTTTTGTACAATCAATAATGCTTCGTCGCCGACCTCAGCCGCCCTGCTATTCGATAAAACCATTTGTGTCGCTGATTTGCCGCCATAACCACGACTAATTATGCCGACGTGATAACCTTCTTTTTGCAATAAATTTGCCAAATGAATACATAATGGCGTTTTGCCTGTGCCGCCGACAGTTATGTTGCCAACAATAACAACGGGAACAGGCAAACTTTGGCTTTTGTGAAAGCCAATCTTATACAACCAACGTCGAAACTTTACGAAATCTGAAAATAAAAATCCAAAAGGTAATAATGCTGCGCCAATAAAATGGTCTTTGTACCAAATGTCGAGCAAATAACGCGAAATTGTTTTTTTCATGATAAGTAAAATTTTCTCGCTTTATGTTTTGTTAATAAATTGCCACAACCCCAATTCTTTTGGAGAAAGGCGGGCGTTATCTAACGCTGCGGCTTCAAATTCTGTTTTGTCAGTCATAATACCAAGTTGTCTAATTTGAGACATTAGTGTTTTGAAATGTTCAACAGCGTGTGTGGGTGAGGCAGCAATTTTGTGTAAAGGTAAACCCGCAATATCGTCTTTCAACTCTCGATCGTATTTTGCCTTTTCAATCAAACGTTGAACTTCTTCTTCGCTTAAATGAAGTCGTTTAGCTTCTCTGTTAATAATATCTGCTTCTTCAGGTGAAATGATGCCATCTGCAAGCATATCGTAAAGTTCATTTTTAAGTGTTTCACGTTCGATACGCAATTGATCGGTAAAGGCAGAAGACAATAACGCCGCTGGAATCGCAAAAATACCAATTCCCAAAAGGGCGAGAATGATAGTCATGATTCGTCCCATTGGCGTGATTGGCGATATATCACCATAACCAACGGATGCTAACGTAATAACTGCCCAATAAATTGATTGCGGGATATTCTCAAATTTTTCAGGTTGTGCATCATGCTCAAACAAATAACCTAAACTCGCAGTTAAAACAACGAGCAGTAACATAATAAACGCAGAGGCTGCTAATACTGGCCATTCTCGTGCAATTACAGTTGTTAATGTCGATGTCGCGCCCGTGTAACGTGTTAGTTTTAGTAAACGTAGTAATCGAAACACGCGGAAGAATCGCAAATCAAATAAATGATGCAAGAATACTTCGAGGAAAAAAGGTAAAACAGCCAGAAGATCAATTATCGAGGGCGTTGTTTTTGCTTGTTTAATCCGTCCTAAAATTGCTTTTTCAAAACCTGGTTCTTCTACGCAAGAATAAATCCGCATACAGTATTCCATTGTAAAAACTGCTACAGCCACTGTATCGAGAATAATGAATTGAATGTTAAGAATGTAGTGAATCGCAAAAACAGATTCCAACACTACCGCGATAACCGACACAATTACCCAAACGACGATAAATGTATCGAAAATCCCTTGTAAGCTGCCACCATACATACTTGGGAATACTAAAGCGTGTATTTTTTGGCGAAATGTACGACCTTGATTCGCTAGTTTAAATTCTTTGTAAGCAGGAATTAAAACACGGAATAATTTGAGAATTCGTAATAATCTCAAGAAGCGCAACATCCGCAAATCAATTGAAATAAACGCTTGAAGGTAAAATGGCATTACCGACAACAAGTCTATAATCGCAAATGGACTGGTGATGTATTTCAAATAAGGATATTTACTATTTTTAAATTCTTCATCTTCTGTTGCCAAACAAAGGCGCATGAAGTATTCCAACGTAAATACGATGACCGAAAACATATCGAATAAATGAAACAAATGTTTATTTGGTTCAAATATGGCGGGAACGTGTTCAAACAGTAATACAAATAGATTCAGAACAATCAGCGAACTAATCCAGCCATCGACATCTTTCTGGTAGTTATTATCGATATTAGGGTCAAGCAGCCAGCTGTAAAGCCATTTGCGTAACGGTAAATTTTCATCAATGTTTGCACGGCTGTTATGAACGCCGATTTGAACCATTATCTTTGTAGATGAATCGGCTTCATTTTTTTGAATGATAACTTTTGGTGATGATTCCATAAATAAGTTCCTTAAAATTCTACATCAGCGATGAAAATGGGATACGCCCCGTTATCACACACCGTAATACGAATCTGAGTTTTTTGATCAATATGATCCGATTCAACGAGTTGGCTTATCGTAAAAGGCAATGAAGAACCGACAGGTGTCGGTATTAATTTTTCAAGTACCATCGAACCGATAAGGCTTTGATCGCCACGGCTACATTTAGTAACAAATGCAATTGGCGCATCAAAAAATGGATTCGTTAATGCAGCTAATGGTGCTGGCGGTGTGGTAATTGCCTTTAAGCATTCACCCCATGTTCGAGGTGTTTTTGTGTCATCAGAATGAACAATTGGGGTGCATTCATTTATTGCGTAATTTTCATTAAATCTTTCTGCGCCCGCTTCAGTTAACCAACTTGCCCACGCTTCACCGTTGCGCTTGGTGGTTTCTGTTTTCATTCCTTCTGAATATGCTAATGAACCAGACCACCCTAAAAAAATCAGAATGGAGATAAGGAAAATTATAAAAATAACGTCCGACAATGTGAGACGTGGGTTTTGAGTAGAATTGTTGTCACTCATATTATTGATTCTCCGTAACTGATTATATTAAATAGTAAATTTTGATTTATTTCGATTTTACAAATCGGCTTCTTTCAATTTGTGAATTGAAATGTTCGATACTCATTATGCGACCTAAAACGACTAATAAATCCCCAGCGCGTAACAAAAAATGTGCTGGTGGGTTGAAATAAAAATGCTGGCTTTTAATTTGATAACTATTTTTGTGAATACGATGTTCTGGATTGGCACTTATTACGCCAAACAAAATCAATTTACGTTGTAAAAAATCGACAGTAGATATTTCTTTGCCTTCCAAATCAGAACCAAGAGGCACGTTAATTGTTTCCATTACAATATCACTGTCTGCGTTAATAATTCCTAAAATAGCTTCAAATGCCACAGGTTGTCCCACATATTCAGCAACTACCATGCCAGCGATTTCAAATGGACGAATAACATTACTTGCCCCTGCTTGATACAATTTTTTCACATTCTCCACATTATTTGCACGCGAAATAATATGAACATCTCGATTTAAATTGCGTGCTGTTAGCGTGATATAAACATTGATGACATCATCATCGGTTATACACAATATACTCGACGCACCATTGTTAATCCCTGCATTTTCTAACACACCGTTTTTGCTCGCGTCTGCATGAATAACGGTGTACTTCATATTTTTCGCCCGTAAAATATTTATTTCGAGCGGATCAATAATGACGAATTTTAATTTATCTTTGGCTAATTGTTTGGCAATGTGTAAACCCACTCGACCAAAACCACACACAATTATAAAATCTTTATATTGTTTAATTTCGGTATAAGTACGGTCTTCTTGTAAATGGTGTATTTCTTCACTAAATCCCGACACCATCAACGATGTAAAAAATGCCAAAATTCCGATGCCGCTAAAAATTAGAACAATCGCCACTAAACGTCCGCCAACTGTATGCGGTGAAATATCACCATATCCTACGGTTGATAATGTGACAATTGACCAATAAAGACCATCAAATAAATTTTTGATTTGACCGCCTTCCGCATGACTTTCAAATAAATAAATGGCGACGCTGCCAATAAAAATCAAAAAACTTAAAAAGATTCCCAATGTGTAAAGTTCAAAACGCTTATTTTTTAAAATGTTAAGAAATACTTTGATGCTGTGAAAATGGCGAAATAATTTAAGTAAACGAAATACCATAAACACGCGTAAAAAACGAAAAGTTTCATAACTTGGCAAAATCGCTAACAAGTCAATGATTGCCATCGGCGTAATCATGTAACGAATTTTTGCACGAATCACTTTACGCAGTGCTTCCAATACAGGAAATTGAATGTTCAAGTATTGTGATTTTTCATATTCTTCCAAAATAATTTCGTGGGAATTACTGGCAAGCCAAAATCGTAATAAATACTCAATCGTGAAGACAACTAAAATGCCTTGCTCTAAAATTTTACTGAGATGCGTAATTTGATGGTCAATTTCATGAATAAGAAAAAACACACTTAACAACACCATACTAATAATAAAAAAAGCAACATAGCCATTGTAATAACCATTCGGGTTTTCCAATAAATCATAAAAAAATGATTTGATTTTTTGGTAGCGTTGCGACGTTTTTAAAAAGTAGGCGTATTTAACAATCATGAAAGAGAAAATGTGAAAACCTGCGGATTTGAATGATTTTGCATTTTACTACAACCACTGAAATCAAAAGGGCGAAATTTAAAATACCATTTTTAAAAAATGTTCTTGCTGGTCTAATTTAATAACTTTATTATTAAAGCGGCTTAACCATTTCGGTTAAATTCATCACCCAAAATAATAAAAAATAAGAGGAGCAATTTATGTTTAAAAAAATTTCTTTTTCAGTGGCTACATTAGCTTTAGCAGCAACTTTTAACGTCGCAAATGCAGCGGATTGCAGTGCAGTACCTACGTTCACACAATTACAAACTGCATTAAAATCAGCACAGTCGCAAAGCAATGGTGGTTTTGGCTTAAATATGTGGGGAACCATTGTAAATCGTGCAGGTGAAGTGTGTGCTATTGCAAGAACTGGCGCAGAAGTGGGTGATCAGTGGCCAGGAAGTCGTGTTATTTCAGCACAAAAAGCAAACACAGCAAATTCGTTTAGTTTGCCAGGTTTAGCCTTATCAACCGCTAATTTGTATTCAGCCGTTCAACCTGGTGGTTCTTTATTTGGTTTACAAGAAAGTAATCCCGTTAATACTTCTGTTGCTTACGGTGGAACGACTTTCAACTTTGGAACAGCGAAAGATCCACTTGTAAGTAAACGTATTGGTGGTGTGAATGTATTTGGCGGTGGTTTAGCGTTGTATAACACGGCGGGTAAATTAGTTGGTGCGATTGGTGTTAGTGGTGATAGTTCATGTGCTGATCACAACATCGCTTGGCGTACACGTCATTTATTGGTCATGGATAAAATTCCTGGTGGCGTTGCTGCTGATAAAACCGACAACATCATTTTTGATATTGTTGATGGTAAAAGCGCAGGTGGTTTCGGTCATCCAACTTGTAATGAAAATAGCGTAAGTGCTAACGATGCAGCAATAAAATAACATTCACATATTCACACACAAAAAAGGCAGAGCAATTGTTATTTGCTCTGCCTTTTTTCAAGAAAATCTATTGCGGTTTCACAGCTGAATCGCCTTTCGATCCTTTATCGCCTTTGTCACCTTTTGCGCCAGGATTTCCCTTTGAACCTGGATCACCTTTTGCGCCAGGATCGCCTTTTGCACCAGGATCGCCTTTAAAGCCTTGATCGCCTTTTGCACCAGGATCGCCTTTAAAGCCTGTATCACCTTTTGGACCAGGATCACCTTTTGGACCTTGGTCGCCTTTTGGTCCTTGATCACCTTTTACACTGTCACCTTTAATACCTTGTTCACCTATCGGACCTATATCGCCTTTCGCGCCAGGATCACCTTTAAAGCCTTGATCACCTTTTGGACCTTGGTCTCCTTTAAAGCCTTGATCGCCTTTTGGACCCGTGTCGCCTTTGATACCTTGTTCACCTTTAACGCCTTGATCACCTTTTAGACCTTGGTCGCCTTTTAGACCTTGATCACCTTTTGGACCTTGGTCGCCTTTTGGACCTTGATCACCTTTAACACCTTGCGGTCCTTGGACACCTTGTAATCCGCGTTCTCCTTTTGGTCCAAGATCACCTTTCACACCTTGAATACCTGGAACACCCTGTTCGCCTTGTTCACCTTTATCGCCTGTATCACCTTTAGGTCCTGGAATACCTTCAATTCCAGAAAAGCCTTTAATGCCTTTATCACCTTTAGGGCCTGGCGGACCTTCTTTACTTACAATTTTATCAATCCAGCTATAAATGCGTTTTTCTAATAATCCGTCTGCGTGTAAATATAAATGCCCTTCGTTTTCGATTTTAAATTGTTGGTAATAAGGATTTTTTTTACCCGCTACTTGTCGTTCACGCGCACTATTTACGACATTTGCCGTATCTAATTCGGCGTAAATATCTAGCAACGGCAATTTAAATTTGGATATAGATGATATGACTTGTACATTTGGATCATTCGTTTCTGGCACAGGCAGACTAATTGTTACTAACCCATTTACGCCTACTATTTTTTCAGCCAATGAAAAACTCGCCATTAAGCCACCTAAACCGTAACCAATGACTACGATTCTTTCGGCTTTTTCAGCTTTAGCAAATTTAATTGCCTCTAATAATCTTGCTTTAGCTTCAGGAAAAAGCGAATAGTAATCTGCACTAACCGCACCTTCTTCTCGTAATGGCATCTGCACTGACAATGTTGCCCAATGGTGATGCGGGAAAAATGCGCGAAATGACTTAATCACCGCTTCTTGATTTGGATGTCCACCGACATCGTGCAAAAGAATAATTATGCCGTCACGGTAACTTTGTGAGGTATCCGTGTAGAGATTTAAAAATTTTTTCCCAGACGATTCAAGCCAAACCGCCCGTCCTAGATTTAAAGTTTGTTGAACATCTGTTGCAAATATGGCTTCGCGCTTGTCATCACTTGCTGCGCCAACTGCAGAGTGACATAAGCAAAATGCTACAGCTATTCGCGCTATTTTTTTATCAAACATATTGCATCATTACAATTTATAAACAACATCACGGTTTCCCATTTTTGGGTCGCCAATATTTTCTTTTACGTCTGATTTCGCTTTGCCTTGTTTGATGCGATCCCGATCGTATTTCGCCATCATTTCTTCCCACGTTTTGTATTGCTGATATTCAGCAAAACCTTCGGCTTTACGTTTCTCATAAATTTCTCTGCCCATTGCGATAATTTCTTCTGCTTTTTTACCATCAACAGCGGCTAAAAATTCAGTATTATCTTTCTTGGCATCACGAATCATCCAAAATGACATTTCATATTCGACGCGCATTTCAGCCTGTAAGTGATTTTTAATCATTTTAACGGATCGATAAGCGGATTTTTCGTTGTGTGCGTTAATTTTATCGCCGCCGCACGCTGTCAACATTGTGCAACTTAGGATTAACAAAACAAGTGGAAGTTTCTTCATTACAAGTATCTCGAATTAAACGTAAAATAGGCAGTCATTATAAACCGAAGCCCATTTTTTTATGCTGGAATTTATCACGTTACTTCGTCAACGTTATCAAATCGTTTTGAATTCACATTCAAACGAAGCGCAAAGTTATCAACAAAAATTTGAGCAATTAACGCTTGCTGAAGCCTTTTTACACAAAGGAAAATTCGTTGAAACGTTGCCATTATCTTGTGCGATTATTGGTCCAACGCAAGCGGGTAAAAGTTCTCTTACGAATGTTTTTTTGCAATCAGAAAACGCTGGTGTAAGTCCTTTGGCTGGTTATACCGTTCACCCGCAAGGCTTTTGTCATCAAATTGAATTATCTAATTGCAAAGATTTGGTGGATTATTTCGCGCCATTTACAAAAGTTGCACGCGAAAATCTGAGCAAAAATCGTTTTGATTGTTATACATTAACGCCGACTGAAAATTCCTCTTTTTTACCACCTGTTATTTTTTGGGATACGCCCGATTTTGATTCGATTGATTCGACAGATTATCGAGAAGGCGTTTTAAAAACGATTGCGCTTGCTGATATTATTGTTCTCGTTGTCAGTAAAGAAAAATATGCGGATCAAACTGTGTGGGACACGTTGAAACTTATCGAACCACTGCGTCAACCGACGTTCATTTGCGTTAATAAATTAAGCGAAGGTTCGGAAACGATTATTTTAGAATCGCTCAAAGAAAAATGGCACGATTATCGGCGTGATACTTTTCCAGAAATTATTCCGTTACTTTATCAACAGGCAACAAAATTGCCCGAAATCCCCAAATCGAAACAACATATTTTGTTTGAATTGGCGAAAAAAGTGCAGCGTGAAAAACAGCCGCGACGTGAACAAAAATTAGTACAAACACATTGGCAAGAATGGACAAAACCGTTACGCGCTGAACATGAAATTTATGAGGCGTGGCAAACATTGGTTGATGACGTAATGGAGCAAGCGTTAAAAAATTATGAACATGATTATTTGAATCATCCGCGCCACTACGAAACTTTTCAACAAGCGATTGCCGAGTTACTTTTATTGCTCGAAATTCCAAGCGTCGCGAAAGCAATGATGACGGCGCGAAAGGTTTTACTTTATCCGTTGAAATTAGTGCGACGATTAGGTAGAACTCGAAATTATCCGCAGCGAAGTCATGAAATGACCGTTTTAACGTCTGTGTTAAATCACACGCTGACTGAATTGGCGCACGAATTATTAGATAAAAATACACATTCATTGTGGCGCGAATTAAGTGAAGAATTACGCCAAAATCGCGCTGAAATTTTAAGTGAATTCAAACACACGACTGAAAATTATCATCAAAATTTTCAGCAAGACGTTGAACTTGCCGCGCAAGGGCTTTATGCAAAATTAGAAGAACAGCCGCTCGTTTTAAATACACTACGCGCTACTCGAATCACGGCTGATGCGGCAGTTGTTGCATTGACCTTGTACACTGGCGGGATTGGTTTGCATGATTTGGCGATTGCGCCTGCGATGTTGATGTTGACGAACTTATTAACTGAAAGCGCGATTGGCAGCTACATGAAAAAGGTTGAAACCGATTTAAAAGCACAGCAACTTACTGCTGTAAAAAAGCAGATTTTTGAGCCACTCGCTCAACGTTTAAACGCTTTGCCACAACACCTAAAAACTCAAACGCATTTTGCGATTTCACCCGAACAACTTGCCGAAGTTGAAACAAAACTTAATGAAAAACCAAATGGATTACGATTACTCTGAACTTTTACAGCGCACTGAAAACTGGGCGCAACAGGCTTATGAATTGGGTTGGATTAGTGAAATAACCCCCACTTCTTTTTTGCAAAAAGAAAAAAATCTACTTTTTGAAAACACAATGCGCCCTTTAATTGTTGCTTTCATGGGAGGCACGGGCGTGGGCAAAAGTTCGTTACTCAATCGACTCGCGGGAAAACCCATTGCAAAAGCAGGCGTGGCGCGTCCAACGTCAAAAGAAGTGACGATTTTTCACCATCGTGAAATCACGTTACCGAATTTACCGACGACGGATATTCGTGTTGCCAATCACGATGACGATTCGCAAAAAAACGTGGTTTGGATTGATATGCCAGACTTTGATAGCACCGACGAACATAACAAAGCATTGGTTTTAAACTGGTTGCCGCACATTGACGTGTTGATTTATGTTGTCAGCCCAGAACGTTATCGTGACGAAAAAGCGTGGCGATTATTGCTTGCCGAAGGCGCAAATCATGCGTGGTTATTTGTAATGAATCAGTGGGATAGGGGGCAAATCGAACAATCAGACGATTTTGAGAAACAATTACACGTTGCAGGTTTCAACACGCCAATCATTTTCAAAACATGTTGTTCAGAGGCAATTGAAAATGACGAATTTAACGAATTAGCTGAAACGTTAACGTCACTCGCCACGCAAAAAACTGTCGAACAATTAGAACAGCGCGGCGAACACGTTCGTGTTCAAGCGTTGCAAAATCAGTTACAAAATTATCTGGTGCAATTTGGTAATGAAATAGCTTTGAAAAAACTGCATTCACATTGGCTTTCAAATTGGAAAAATGTTTCTACACAATTACAGCAAGGATTTGCGTGGCGACTTCAACCGTTAGCTGAACAGTTTGCCAAATTTTCATCTATTGAGAAAAACAGTGATTTTCTTTGGGATGATTGGGCGCAAACTCGTTTTGATGATGCTCTGAATCTGTTGGTCATTGACGCGCAAACTTTGAATTTACCCACCACGCCGTTAGAAATGCAGCTTTTAACTTTGCGTGAAAAGGCTCAAAAACAATTTAATTCAAACGTCGAACTTCAAACACGGCAAGCCCTCGCAAAACGTGGAAATGTGGTGCAACGAGCGTTATTAAAATTCGTGCAAACCGCCGAAATTATTTTGCCGTTGGCAGCGATGAGCTGGGTTGGTTTTCAAGTGGTGAATGGTTATTACGAAAGCAATCAAACCCACGATCATTATTTGAATCTCGATTTTGCAATTCATAGCACGTTGGTTTGTGGATTATCGTGGCTGGTGCCGTTTTTCATTTTGAAAAAATGCCAGCCTTCACTGGAAAAATGTGCGTTACGCGGTTTAAATAAAGGGATTTTGCAAAGTTTAGCGAATTTGAATGACGAAGTAATTAGGGCGATTGAGCAATTTCAACAACAACGGGCAACGCAGTTACAAAATGTAAATGCGTTGCTGATGTTGTGTGAAAAAATCACGTCTAAAAAAGTTGAATTCGCACCAAACAGCACGCTGGAACGAATGTTGATTGACTAAACTTTCTGCAACGTTTCTTTCGAGTCTTCAATAATTGCGGCAATTTTATCTGCTTCAACGCGGGTCATTAATGGTTTGAAATCGTTTAATGTGTGATTCACCAATGGTTGCAATGAATCTATCCACGTTGTAATTGGTGCATTCAAAAACGCTTCGGCTTCTGTCGTCAACACGGGCAAAACGGGTTTCAAATACGCCGCTAAAATTCGGAATAAGTTAATTGCGACTGAACAAACGTCGTGTAATTCAGCGTCTTTGCCTTCTTCTTTAGCGATTGCCCACGGTTTTTTATCATCAATATATTGGTTCGCTTTATCGGCTAATGCCATAATTTCACGCATTGCTTTACCAAATTCACGATTTTCATAACTTTCAGCGATTGTTTCATTAGCCGCGATAAATTCGGCAAATAATTCAGGCTCAATGCACGTTGCTGAAAGTTGGTTGTCGAATTTTTTACGAATAAACCCGCTGCAACGACTGGCGATATTCACGACTTTTCCAACTAAATCTGAATTCACCCGCTGACTAAAATCATCAAAATTCAAATCCAAATCGTCGATAGTATTGCTCAATTTCGCCGAAAAATAATAACGTAGATATTCGGGATTTAAATGGTCTAAATAGGTTCTTGCAGTGATAAATGTGCCGCGTGATTTCGACATTTTTTCGCCATTCACCGTTAAAAATCCGTGGGCAAAAATTGCATCGGGCGTTCTGAAATTCGCGCCACTCAGCATTGCTGGCCAAAAAAGCGCGTGGAAATAAATGATGTCTTTGCCAATAAAATGGTAAAGCTCAACATCGCTATCTTTTGCCCAAAAATCATCAAATTTCAAATCGGTTTTGTCGCACAAATTTTGAAAACTTGCCATGTAACCAATCGGCGCATCAAGCCAAACGTAAAAGTATTTATTCGGTGCGTCAGGAATTTCAAAACCAAAATACGGCGCATCGCGCGAAATATCCCATTGTTGCAAACCACTTTCGAGCCATTCTGCTAATTTGTTACGCACTTCGGCTTGCAAATGTCCCGCGCTCGTCCAGTCACGCAACATTTCTGTGAAATCAGCTAAATCGAAAAAGTAATGTTCTGATTCTTTTTCAATCGGCGTGGCACCTGAAACCGCTGAAACGGCATTTTTCAAATCAGTTGGTGAATAATTCGCGCCACACACTTCGCAACCGTCGCCGTATTGGTCTTTCGCGCCACATTTTGGGCAATCACCCTTGATAAAACGGTCTGGCAAAAACATATTTTTGATTGGGTCAAACGCTTGCGTAATCGTGCGCGAACTAATATGTCCCGCACCACGCAAGCGCGTATAAATCAACGATGAAAACATTTTATTTTCGGCGGAATGCGTGCTGTGATAATTATCGAATTCAATCCCAAATTCTGAAAAATCGAGCTGGTGACTTTTGCCCACTTCAGCAATCAATTCTTCGGGTGTAATCCCATCACGATCGGCTTTGAGCATAATCGGCGTGCCGTGCGCGTCATCGGCGCAAACGTAATAACATTCGTTGCCCCGTTGTTTTTGAAAACGTACCCAAATATCCGTTTGAATATATTCGACCAAATGCCCTAAATGAATCGCGCCATTGGCATACGGTAACGCGCTAGTCACTAAAATTTTTCGTGGTGTCATAAAATAATTATCCAATATCTGTAAGTTTAAAGATTTGGCACATTATGGCATAAAAGCAAAATGCCTAAAAATCAGCAGAGGTAAATCATTCAATGGCACGTTTTCTGCCTTGTTAGAGCATTAAGATTCCTTTAACATGATTTATAACTTTTACTTTTTGAATTCAAACATTATGCAAACTCCAGAACCTACATTACCCGCGAATTTCATTCGTCAAATTATCGCCAGCGATTTAGCGGCAAACAAAAATAACAGCAAAGTTGCGACCCGTTTTCCACCCGAACCAAATGGCTATTTGCACATTGGTCACGCGAAATCGATTTGTTTGAATTTTGGCACAGCATTAGAAAATAACGGCACTTGCAATTTGCGTTTCGATGATACGAATCCCGAAAAAGAAAGCGTTGAATATATGGAATCCATCAAGCGCGACGTGGCGTGGTTGGGTTTTGAATGGACGGAATTGCGTCATGCGTCGGATTATTTCGAGCAGCTTTATCAATATGCCGTCGAATTGATTCAAAAAGATTTGGCATATGTGGACAGTTTGTCGGCGGAAGAAATTCGCCTTTATCGCGGCACATTGACGCAAGCTGGCAAAGAAAGTCCCGACCGCAATCGTTCAATTGACGAAAATTTAGATTTGTTTGCACGAATGCGAGCGGGTGAATTTGCGGATGGACAATTCGTGTTGCGAGCCAAAATCGATATGGCTTCGCCGAATATGAATATGCGTGACCCAGCGATGTATCGAATTCGTCGCGTGCATCATCAACGCACGGGCGATGCGTGGTGCATTTATCCAATGTACGATTACACGCATTGCATTTCTGACGCGATTGAAGGCATTACGCATTCACTTTGCACCTTGGAATTTGCGGATCATCGTCCGCTTTACGATTGGGTTTTGGAGCAGTTAGAAACACCGTGTCATCCACAACAAATTGAATTTGCCCGTTTACAACTTGAATATACGATTGTCAGCAAGCGAAAATTGAATCAACTTGTGACTGAAAAACACGTTCATGGCTGGGACGATCCAAGAATGCCAACGATTGCAGGATTACGCCGTGCAGGTTTTACGCCGCAAGCGATTAAAGATTTCTGCGAGCGCATTGGGATTACGAAACAAAATTCGTGGATCGAAATGGGCGTGTTGGAGTATTGCATTCGGGAAGATTTAAACGTGAATGCGTTTCGTGCGATGGCAGTTTTAGAACCGTTGCGCGTGGTAATTACCAATTATCCTGACGATAAAATCGAAAATTTAGAAGTGTCAAATCATCCGCAACGTGAAGAACTTGGCAAACGAGTTGTGCCATTTTCAAAAACGATTTTGATTGAACGAGATGATTTTTCAGAAAATCCACCACCAAAATACAAACGTTTAAGTTTAGGTGAAGAAGTACGTTTGCGGGGGGCGTATGTGATTCGTTGCGACGAAGTGATTAAAAATGCAGACGGTGAAATTGTCGAATTGCGTTGTAGTTATGACGAAAATACCTTGGGCAAAAATCCCGAAGGTCGCAAAGCAAAAGGCGTAATTCATTGGGTTTCAGAGGCGCATTCACACGCGGCAGAAATTCGTTTATATGACCGTTTATTTACCGTGCCACAACCTGATAATGAAGAGAATTTCTTAGACGTTGTGAATCCAAATTCGCTGCAAATTCTTGAAAATTGTCGCGTCGAAGCAAGTTTGAAAGAAGCTACTTTGGAAAATCGTTATCAATTTGAGCGCACGGGTTATTTTTATTTAGACACCGATAGCACGTCTGAAAAATTGATTTTCAATCGTACTGTGACGTTGCGCGATAACGGGCAAAAGGATTAGGGCGCATTTTGCATTGACATTGCTACCCCTTGTACTTTAAAGTTAGCCCCGCATAAATTAGCGTAACAATTTTAACTATAACTATAACTTTTTTGGAGTGTACACCATGGCAAAACCATTGATTCAAATGGCATTAGATTCATTAGATTTCGACGCAACTGTTTCATTAGCAAAACAAGTCGCACCATTCGTTGATATTTTCGAAATCGGCACACCTTGCATCAAACACAACGGTGTAGCTTTAGTAAAAGCGTTGCGTGCAGAATTCCCTGACAAATTATTGTTAGTTGACTTAAAAACGATGGATGCTGGCGAATACGAAGCAACTCCTTTCTACGCAGCTGGCGCGGACATCTGTACTGTATTAGGTGTTTCTGGTTTAGCGACTTGCAAAGGCGTTATCAAAGCAG
>JBAXMT010000025.1:0-17720 GCA_037134135.1 Methylococcaceae bacterium
ATGCGCGTCGGCATTCAAGCGGTATGCGATTTAGGCGCAGAAAACGGCATCATGCGAATTAGCGCAGGAAATTACGGCGGCAAATTAGGGCCGTTCCATTTTCATTTACAGGAGATTATGGCATGAGCGCGTTAACGTTCACTTTAAAAACCCGTCCCGATCAACGTGTTGATATGTCGCCTCTCGTTTGTCACGCGCTAGAAAATTTAGAACCGACTGAAATCGCCGCGATTAAATTACATTGTGGCAAACGCAAAGTGCGCGTCGATGAACTGTTCACAATTAGCGGTTTTGATGCAAAACACATTTTGATTAAAAATAGTTTCTCGAAACTCGATTACATCGGCAAAGATTTAGACGGCGGAATTATTCACGTCGAAGGCGATGCAGGCGCATATTGCGGCATGGGAATGAAAAAAGGCATTATCAATGTATTGGGGAATGCTGGAATTTACGCAGGCTGTGAAATGAAAAAAGGGTTGCTTGAAATTAGTGGTAACGCAGGTGATTTTTTAGGTGGCGCGTTGGCAGGCAATAAAATGGGCATGAAAGGCGGTTTGATTTTGGTCAAAGGCAACGCGGGCGACCGAGTTGGCGATCATTTACGTCGAGGCACGATTTTAATCGAAGGCGGAACAGGTGATTATTGTGGTTCACGAATGATTGCTGGCACAATTGCCGTCATGGGAAATACGGGGAAATTTTTAGGTCACAATATGCGTCGTGGCACGTTGTTATTGTGGAATATGCCAAAATTATCGGCGAGTTTCAACGATTGCGGCTCACACACGTTGGCGTTTTTGCCGATGTTATTCGATTCATTTAAAGAACTAAATTCACCTTTTGCCGAAAGCGAAAATGCTTTTAATCGCGTGCAACGTTTCGCGGGCGATATGGCTGAAATTGGACGCGGTGAAATACTCGTTAAAATTTAGCATTTTAAAATTAGGCGCATCGTCTTATAATCGTATCAGTATTAAAAACACACACTTTTTTAACTCCTATCAAGGAAAAATAATGAAATCTACAATACAAAAAGCACAACAAGGTTTTACCTTAATCGAATTGATGATTGTGGTGGCAATCATTGGTATTTTGGCTTCGGTGGCTATTCCTTCTTATCAAAACTACACAAAAAAAGCGAAATTCACTGAAATTATAATGGCAACGCAAGGCGTAAAACTTGCCGTTGATTTGTGTACTCAAATGAGTGGCGTACCGACTAATTGTGGAGCAAGTTCGCTTGTAGCTGGTGGGGAAACTAGCGTGAAAGCCGCTGCTGATGGATCCATAACACCTAATATCACAAGTGTAGTTGCAACTGGTCATGCTACTGCACCGACAATTGTAGTTACTGCATCTGGAGCAAATGGATTGACTTCTACTGACACATATACGTTAACTGGTGCCTTCACTGCTGGTACTGGAAAAATAGTTTGGACTGCAACTTGTTCGCCTACTACTCTCTGCTAATTCTTAGCTAATTCCGTTCCAAATAAAACCGCCCTTTCAGTGCAAACTGGGGGCGGTTTTTTGTTGTGGTAGAATATGAAAAAACGGGTCAGTGGTGGATTATGGAATTTGAATGGGACGTACTTAAAAATGACGAAAATCAAAGGAAACATCATGTTTCATTTTACGAGGCGCAATATGCGTTTTTAGATTCAAAAAGAGTAATTGCCGAAGACCCTAATCACAGTGATTCAGAACAACGATTTTATTGTTTTGGCAAAAATGAAGATGGAACTGGCATTTTAATGGTTAGATTTACTTATCGAGGCAATTATATTCGTATTATTGGTGCGGGTTATTGGCGAAAGGGGAAGAAAATTTATGAAAAAGAAAATACATTACAGCGATGAGTTTTTAGGCGATGACATTAAAGTTGTGCGTGATTTTTTGCCACCACCGAGTAGTTTCGTTCTTAAAAAAGAAGATGAAGAGATTGCTCAACAAAAACGGGTAAATTTTAATTTTCCAGTGTGGATGTTGCAATCAATTGATAAGGAAGCGTGTCGTTTAGGTGTTTCGCGTCAATCGTTAGTTAAATTTTGGTTATCTGAGAAATTACACCCTCAAATTTCTTCATAAAAAAACCGCTCTTGGTGCAGACTGGGGGCGGTTTTTTGTTGTGGGGATTTAAAGCAAATCCCCCTGCGGCTATCGCCGCTCCCCCTTTTCAAGGGGGAAAACCATTAAAATCAAAAGCCAAAGCCGTTGCTTTTTAATCTTTCGCCCCCTTTTTGAAGGGGGCAGCCTGAAAGGCTGGGGGATTTGCTTTAGCGGTTTTTTGTTGTGTTATGATTTGGTTTTGTAACTACTCAGCCCCCTAACAAAAATAAAACTTATTTAAAATCAAAGTGTTGAAAATCACATCAATCGAAATAAATTTGTTCTGAAAATTTTAAATTCTGTAACCTATTGATTTGTATAAAACCACAAAATTTGAACTTTCAGCTGTTATTTTGGTCATATTTTTATAACATTGATTTTTAAGTATTATTTTGAAATCAGGGGGGCTGAGTAGTTACTTGGTTTTTAACATTTTCGAGAATAAAAATGGGCTTAACTTACGCGAAACTCAAACTCACTAATCTTTTTGGCAAACAATCAATGGAAATCAATGCGCTGGTTGATACAGGCGCGACGTTTATGTGTGTAACGGAAGAAATTGCGTTGCAATTGGGTTTTGATACGACTGAAGTTTCGAGGCAAGTAGTAACGCTTGCTGATGGGCATCAACGCAAAGTACCTAAAATTGCACCGATTGAAATTGCCTTTGAAAATCGGACGTATGTAACAGAAGCGGTCGTGCTTGGAAATGAAGCATTGCTTGGTGTGATTCCAATGGAAGCGATGGATTTAGTCGTGAATCCACGATTGCAAACACTGATTGCAAATCCACAACATCCGAATTATCCCGTTGCATTGGTAAAATAACAGTCATCAAAAAAACCGCCCTTTCAGTGCAAACTGGGGGTGGTTTTTTGTTGTGGGGAAATTTTTTGCCTCATCATTTAAGGCGGATTTAATACACTGCATCGTAAAATCGTCGCTCCTTAACAACAAAACGTACAGTTTTATTCTCTAAAGTAAAAAACTTCTCACGCTGCAATAAGGCGACGTAAGAGGCTGGCGAAGCACTTTGAATCTATTAAATTTAACGACATTCAAAGTTCTTCATACGCGAAATTATTTTTTGATTTTGCATATTGAAAACCAACCACCGAGCACTTTATGAAAAAATTGATTCCGATTTTATCGATAGCTGTTTTAGTTAGTTGTACGAATACAACGAAACCAAATTTAGCGACTATTCCACAAAATATCATTCCATTAAGCGTTGAAACATCACCGCTACCAACACCCCCACTCGCGACGACAACAAAGTATAAAAATACAACTAACAAAGTCGCGTCAAAATCAAAAACAGGCGTTGCATCATGGTATGGCAACGAATTTCACGGTAAAAAAACCGCAACGGGTGAGTTATTCGACATGAATGCGATGACTGCCGCCCACAATACTTTGCCGCTTGATTCCTACGCCGAAATCACCAACACCGAAAATAATCGTACCGTGATTGTCCGCATTAACGATAGAGGTCCTTTTTTCGATAAACGCATTTTAGACTTGTCGTATTCAGCGGCAAAGCAGTTAGGCATGGATGAAGCAGGGACAAGTAAAGTCGCGATTAAATCCATTGCACCTGAACAAGCCTTGAAACAATTGCAACAACAAAACCAATCGGTATATTTGCAAATTGGTAGTTTTCGCGACAAGAAACTCGCGCAAGATTTATTAGTCAATCTCAAAAAACAACACTTGCCCGAGTCAAAAATTGCCTCGTCGAGCAGTAAAAAAACCACGCTTTACAAAGTTTTTGTACCAATCCAATCCGCGCACAATGCAAGTAATCTCAATGATAAATTGGCTAAATTAGGTATTACAGCCACGCAATTTGTGACAGAAACCAATTAAATCAAACGATTGTCATGATACAATCGCGCTCAGTTTTATTCTGTTTTACTCTGACCGAATCCCATGACAATCAAATCCTTTTTTCGTTTTATCCTCGTTTTTACATTGATTTTTTCTGCGTTGTTTGCAAACGCAGAAGAGTCAGACATTCTCACGCCAGCCGCCCCTAAAATTGCCGCGAGTAGTTTCATTTTAATGGACTATTTTACGGGCAAAATTTTGGCTGAAAATAATGCTGATATTAAACTTGCACCCGCGAGTTTGACCAAAATTATGACGGTTTACGTCGCCTTTCGTGAAATTAGCAGCGGGCATTTAAAGCTCGAAGATTTAGCAACCGTTAGCCAAAATGCGTGGCAAACGGGCGGTTCACGAATGTTTTTAGAAGTGAATAACAAAGTTAGTATCGAAGATTTAATTAAAGGCATTGTTATTCAATCGGGCAATGATGCAGCGGTTACGCTTGCAGAACACATCGCGGGAAGTGAATCGACATTTGCCGAAATGATGAATCAACACGCTGCACGATTAGGAATGTTGAATAGTCACTTTGAAGACAGCAACGGTTTACCCGCCGAAAATCATTACACCAGCGCACGCGATTTAGCGATTGTGACTAAAGCCATAATTGACGAATTTCCTGATTATTACCGTTGGTTTTCGCAAAAAGAATTCACTTACAACAAAATCACGCAACATAATCGCAATCAATTATTAGCGCGTGATGAAAGCGTAGACGGTGTAAAAACTGGCTTTACTGATGATGCGGGTTATTGTTTAGTGGCTTCAGCCGTGCGTGAAAATATGCGTTTAATTTCCGTTGTGATGGGAACAAGTAGCGCGAATGCTCGTGTAAACGAAAATCAAAATTTACTCAATTACGGTTTCCGTTTCTTTGAAGGTCATAAACTTTATGAAGCAAAAAAACCATTGGCGGAAGCGCGAATTTGGAAAGGCAACATTCAAAATGTGCCACTTGGATTAGCGCGTGATTTTAACGTGACAATTCCACGCCGCCATTATGCGGATTTAAAAGCAGAATTGATTATTGATAAAAAAGTCACTGCGCCGATTGCAGAAGGTACAAAACTTGGCATGGTGAAAGTTACGTTGAAAAATGATGTGGTCGCAACAGCTGATTTAGTGGCGTTAAAATCCGTTGAACAAGGCAATATCTTTCAACGCCTTTATGACAACATTTTGATGATGAAGGAAAAATCCAATGACAAAAAGTAAAAAAGTATTTTTAAACGGCGAATATATTGACGCTGATAAAGCCAATGTTTCTGTAATGGACAGAGGCTTTTTGTTTGGTGATGGTATTTACGAAGTTATTCCTGTTTATCAAGGTTCGCTATTTCGGTTCGATTCACATTTGGAACGCCTTGAAAATAGTTTGAATTTAACACGCATTGAAAATCCGTATTCACGCGAACAATGGCGCGAAATCATGTTGCCGTTAATTGACGCAACAAAAGACCAATACATTTATTTTCAAGTGACACGCGGCGCGGCTGAAAAACGTGATCATGCGTTTCCAGCGGGTGTAAAACCAACCGTTTTTATGATGTGTAACGACATCACGCCTTTTAACGACAAAGAAAAAGGCGTGAAAGCCATCAGCGTTGAAGATAATCGTTGGAGTGCGTGCAATATCAAAGCAATTGCGTTGCTTGGCAACATTTTGTTACGTCAACAAGCGGCTGAAAATGATTGTGCCGAAGCGATTTTAGTGCGCGAAGGTTATGTCACAGAAGGTTCGGCAAGTAACGTTTTCGCGGTCATTGATGGCATTTTAATTACGCCCCCGAAAAATAATTTTATCCTTGCCGGGATTACTCGTGATGTAATTTTAGAACTCGCGACAGCAAACAACATTCCGTGTGCAGAAGATATTATTTCACTTGATGCGTTGAAAATGGCGAGTGAAATTTGGTTTGCAAGTTCAACCCGCGAAATTTTACCTGTGATTGAATTAGATAATCAGCCTGTGGCAAATGGCAAAGTGGGACAACTTTGGCATCAAATGAATGATTTGTTACAAGCGTATAAAACCAATTACGCAACGAGTGAAAAATGAGCGACGAAATCGTAGAAAAAGAAGAAACTTTGTTTGAATTTCCCTGCCAATATGGCATCAAAGCAATGGGGAAATTCACCAACGAATTAGACGTAACGGTGATGGAAATTATCAGTCGTCATGCGCCTGATACGCATAATCACAAAGTCCAAAAAAAGCCGAGCAAAGACGGAAATTATGTGTCGATTACGGTTACGATTGAAGCGCAAAGTAAAAAACAGTTAGATGCGATTTATCAAGATTTAACTGACCATCCACACGTTTTGTACGCGCTGTAAAATTTATTCAAATTATGAAAATTGCTGCTCGTCTTTTACTTTTATTCGCATTACTTCCTACTTTAATTCACGCTTCATCAAACGAATTAAATAAAATTGATCACATCGTGGTGATTTATCTTGAAAATCGCAGTTTCGATAATTTGTTTGGTTTATTTCCGAATGCAAATGGTTTGAATAATGCGAAAAATACTTTGCCGCAAGTTGACGAATACGGAAATGATTACAAAACCTTGCCGACGGTTTCAGATAAACGTTTTCCTGAAAATTTAGCTAATGAGCCGTTTAACATTGAAACTTACGTCAAGCTGGACGAAAAACATTCTGATTTAACGCACCGTTTTTTCATTCATCAAATGCAAATCAACGGCGGTAAAAATGATCGTTTCGCGCAACTGTCATCAGCTGGCGGTTTGACGATGGGGCATTACGATTTATCAAAAACGGCTTTATGGCAATACGCCAAAGAATTCACGTTAGCGGATAATTTTTTTCAAGCGGCTTATGGTGGTTCTTTTTTAAATCATCAATGGCTGATTTGTGCTTGTACACCTGAATTCAAAGATGCGCCCGCTGAATTGCGCCAATGGAAAAATGATGCCGCGACGGGAAAAATAATTAAAGACCCGACGGTTACGGCAGATGGTTTTGCAGTGGGGACGATTCAACCGACTTATCCGCCATTTGATTCTAAAGCCGCTGACAGATTGCCGCCACAATATCAGTCAACGATTGGCGATCGACTTTCTGAAAAAGATATTTCGTGGGCTTGGTATTCGGGCGGTTGGGATAATGCCGTTGCGAATAAAGAAACCGATGATAATTTTCAATATCATCACCAGCCGTTTGTGTATTATGCGAATTTTGCCCCCGAAACAGCGGCACGCGCTGAACATTTAAAAGACAAAAATCAGTTATTCACTGATTTAAAAGCGGATTTTCCGAAAGTGGCTTTTTTCAAACCCGCTGGAAATAAAAATCAGCATCCAGGCTATGCCACTATTTTGGATGCCGATGACGAAGTGAAAGAAATTGTCGAAGCAATTCGCCAAAGTCCAATTTGGTCTAGTACCGCGATTATTGTGACTTACGACGAATACGGCGGCTTTTGGGATCATGTCGCGCCACCACAAATTGACCGCTGGGGTGCTGGGACACGAATTCCCGCCATTATCATTTCACCATTTGCTAAAAAGAATTACGTCGATCACTCGCTTTACAATACAACCTCTATTTTGAAATTCATTGAAAACCGCTTTGATTTAAAACCGCTTTCTAGTCGTGATGCAGCGGCGAATGGCTTACAAGGTGCGTTTGAAAAATAATGATTATTCGGCAATTAGGCGTTCAATCGTATGAAAATGTGTGGCGCGAAATGCAACATTTTACCGAAAAGCGCACGCCTGAAATGCCTGATGAAATTTGGTTAGTCGAACATTTTCCTGTTTTTACTTTAGGCTTGAATGGCAAGCGTGAACATTTGTTAAATGTTGGGGAAATCCCTGTGATTCAAACGGATAGAGGCGGGCAGGTAACGTATCACGGGGAAGGGCAGGCGATTGTTTATATTTTGTTTGATTTGAAACGTCGAAATTTAAACAGCCAGCAGATTGTTTCGCACCTCGAAAATGCCATGATTCAAACGCTTGCGGATTTGCAAATTTGTGCCAAAGCCAAAGCCGATGCGCGTGGTGTTTATGTCGATAATAAAAAAATCGGTTCCATCGGTTTGCGAATCAAAAAAAACGGCTGTTATCACGGTTTGAGTTTGAATAACAACATGGATTTAACGCCGTTTAATTTTATCAATCCGTGTGGTTATGCGGATTTGAAAATGACGCAATTGGCAGATTTTGGCGTGACGATTAAAACTAACGAACTTTCTCAAAAAATTGTTCCCCACTTACTAAAAAATTTGAATGACTGATTATCAAGCACCATCAAGAGCAACGCCGCAAACGCATCAACGCAACAGTGAAAAATTGGCGCGAATTCCTATCAAAGTTGAAACCACTGAAACGCCGTTACGCAAACCTGAATGGATTCGCATTAAATTACCGTCGGGTCAAGAAACGAGCCGCATTAAAAAGATTTTGCGTGAAAGTAAATTGCACACCGTTTGCGAAGAAGCGGCGTGTCCAAATCTCGCCGAATGTTTCAAACACGGCACGGCGACATTTATGATTATGGGAGATTTGTGTACGCGCCGTTGTCCGTTTTGTGATGTCGCGCACGGAAAACCCAAGCCGCTCGACGCTGATGAACCGCGCCAATTGGCTGAAGCGATTCAAACGATGGCGTTGAAATATGTGGTGATTACGTCAGTGAATCGTGATGATTTGCGTGACGGTGGCGCGGGACATTTTGCCGATTGCATTCAACAAATTCGCCAACAAACGCCACAAACAAAAATCGAAATTCTTGTTCCTGATTTTCGGGGGCGCATTGAAAAAGCGGTTGAAATTCTCGCCGCGCAACCGTGTGACGTGTTTAATCACAACATGGAAACGGTTCCACGTTTGTACACAAAAGCCAGACCTGGCGCGGATTACGAAGGTTCATTAGAATTATTTCGTCAATTTCATGCCGCCAAACCAACAATTTCAACAAAATCGGGTTTGATGCTGGGTATTGGCGAAACGGAAGAAGAAGTTGAAACTGTTATGCGCGATTTGTTGGCGGTTGGCTGTTCAATGTTGACGTTAGGACAGTATTTGCAACCTAGCAAAGCGCATTTAGCGGTGGAAGAATACGTCACTCCCGCACAGTTTGACCGTTACTCTGAAACGGCAAAAACGTTAGGTTTTAAACAAGTAGCGAGTGCGCCGTTGGTGCGTTCGTCTTACCATGCCGATTTACAGGCGAAAGCATTGGTTTAGAAAATGGAACATGATTATTTAGTTAAACTTCGCCAGCATCCGACGTGGCAATTATTACGCGCAGACAATGCGCCGCTGATTATCAATTTTTTTTATCGCGCTTTTATTCAGACAAATAGTCGTTCATTGTCGCAAAGTCATTTGGTTGAAAAATTGGACGACACGTTATTTCATTTGCGGAAAATTCACGGGCAAAAAATATATCCGAAACAAGCAAAAGCCTATTTAACCGATTGGGCGAACGGTGATAATGGTTTTTTGCGAAAGTATTACACCGAAAACAGCGATGAACCCGAATTCGATTTAACGCCAGCGAGTGAAAAAGCGATTGAATGGTTGCGTGGTTTAGAGCAAAAACAATTCATCGGCACGGAATCGCGTTTGTTGACGGTGTTTGATTTGCTCAAAACGATTTTGCAAACCACACAAACCGATCCAGCGCAGCGGATTACTGAATTAGAATTGCAAAAGTCGCTGATTGAAGCGGAAATTCAACGTTTAAAAAATGGCGAAATAATCAGTTACGACCCGCGCCAAGTCAAAGAGCGTTTTTATCAGCTTGAAGAAACGGCGCGAAGTTTGTTGATGGATTTTCGCCAAGTCGAAGAAAATTTCCGTCAACTTGACCGAAATACCCGCGAAAAAATTACCACCAGCAACAAAAATAAAGGTGAATTACTCGACGAAATTTTTGGTGAACACGATGAAATTGGCGATTCCGACCAAGGCAAAAGTTTCAAAGCCTTTTGGAGTCTGTTGATGTCGCCCGTAAAACAAGAAGAATTCAACGAATTGATTCAAAAAGTGTTGGCACTCGACGAAGTAAAAAGTTGCAATCCAGACGAATTGTTGCCACGCATGAAATACCATTTGCTTGAAGCAGGCGAAAAAGTGCAACGCACGAGTTCGAGTTTGGTTGAGCAATTGCGTCGTTATTTAGACGACCAAGTTTGGTTGGAAAATAAACGGATTATGGCAATTATTCACGAAGTCGAAAAACAAGCGATTGCCATTAAACAGCAGCCACCGAAAGACAAAGATTTTATGTTTTTGGACGACACGAAAGCCGCCATCAATTTGCCGATGACGCGGGTATTATTTCGACCACCAACACGCCCAATTTTATCGACAGAAATCTTAGTTTCGGGTATCGCGGCATTTGAAACAGATTTACTTTATAGCCAACATTATGTTGATACGCCATTATTGCAAGCGCGAATTCGTAAAGCCTTACAAACCAAAACACAAATTACATTAGAAGAAATTTGTGCTGAACATCCTTTGGAAAAAGGCTTGAGCGAATTGGTAGCGTATTTGAATTTAGCAACAGCCGATAACGGTGGAATTGTCGAAACCGAAAAAACTGTTGAAATTGAATGGCTCAATCCCGCAGGCGTAAAAAAATCCGCCATCATGCCACGCATTATTTTTAGCCGAACTTAATTAAAAAATATGACTGAATCTTTACGACATTCCAAACTTTCTCCCGTTATTATTCACCTTTTAAAAGGCATTTTATTTCGCAATGAACATCCCGCTTTGTGGCAAGATTTATTCGATTTAGAAAACGAAGTGCGTGATTACATTGCCGTTTTGGGCTTAGATTTACAAATTGATGACAGCGAAGGTTTCGCTTGGTTATATCAACAAACTATTTCGGTTGATGAAAATGCCGCCGAAAAAGAAAAAACGTTGCCACGATTGATGGCGCGTAGGCAGTTGAGTTATCCGATTAGTTTGTTGTGCGTGTTGTTGCGTAAAAAACTGGTTGAAGCCGATGCCACAGGGGATTCGCCGCGTGTAATTGTGTCGCGCCAAGAATTACAAAATTCAATGCTGGTTTTTATGCCTGATAAAAGTAATGAAGCGCAAACCAACGAACAAATTAACACCACGATTAACAAAGTGATTGAGCTGGGTTTTTTACGCAAACTAAAAACTGACGGCGAAAACTTAGAAATTCAACGCATTATTATCGCGCTGGTCGATGCTGATTGGGCGACTTCATTTAACGAAAAACTAACAACTTATCAAAATTATGCAATCAACGCTGCTTGAACCTATCAATGACAATGCGTCAGCAGGATTTCGCCTGCATCGCTTTGAACTTTATAACTGGGGAACGTTCGATAAAGCCGTGTGGCACATTTTGCCGAATGGTGAAAACACGTTATTGACGGGCGATATTGGCTCAGGAAAATCGACGGTTGTCGATGCGCTGACCACGCTACTCGTTCCCGCGCAACAAATTACTTACAACAAAGCGGCGGGCGCGGAAGGCAAAGAACGAAATTTAGAATCGTATGTGCGTGGGCATTATAAAAGCGGCAAAGATGCTGAAAATTTAACCGCAAAGCCCATTCCGTTACGGGATAAAAATAATTACAGCGTTTTGCTCGGTTATTTTTACAATCAAGGTTACGAAGGCAAAGTCACATTGGCGCAGGTTTTATGGTGCAAAGAAGATAAAGCCCAGCCCGAACGTTTTTACATTGTCAGTACGAATGAATTAACGATTGCGCGGGATTTTTCCAATTTTGGCAGTGATATTTCCGAATTGAAAAAACGTTTAAAAAAGCAATCTCACATTGAAGTTTTCGACAGCTTTACGCAATACTCGGCAGATTTTCGGCGACATTTAGGCATTGAATCAGAACAGGCTTTGACGTTGTTTTATCAAACCGTTTCGATGAAATCGGTGGGAAATTTAACCGAATTTGTCCGCCATCAAATGCTCGAAGCTCCGCCTGTTCAAGAACGTGTCGAATCAATTTGCCGCGAATTTGACAATCTTAATCGCGCTCACGAAGCGATTTTAAAAGCAAAATCGCAGCTTGAATTGCTGCGACCGCTATCTACTGATTACCATGCTTATCAACAATCACAGCAAATTCACGCCGAAAAAGAACAATGCCGCGAAGCGTTAGATGCCTATTTTTCGCATCATAAAAGCGAACTTTTAACGGATCGAATTCGTCAGCGTGAAATTGATTTAACGAAACATCAGCAGAAATTATTGCGTCAACAACAAGATATTTCAGATTCGCGTGACCATCGCGACCAACTTAAACAAAGCATTGAAGACAATGGCGGACGGCGTTTAGAAACCTTGGCAACAGAAATTTCACGCTTAGAAAGTCAGCAACAACAAAAAGTCCATCAAGCCAAACGCTACCAAGCGTTTTGTGAAGCGATTGATTTAGCAAATGCAACGGACAGTGATAGCTTTTTGGATAATCGCGAACATACGCAAAAATTATTGAACGAAATTGAACCACAACAAGCTGAAATCGCTCAAGAAAAAATGGCGATTGCAATTCAGCGCAATGAATTAGATGAATCGATTAGGCGTTTAGACGAGGAATTAGTCTCGTTGCGAGCGCGGCGCAGCAACATTCCGCTTTCTAATTTGCAAATGCGTGAACAACTATGCGCGGCAATTGGAATTTCGACTGATTCTGTGCCATTTATTGGTGAATTGCTCAATGTCGATGAAACGCAACCCGAATGGGAAGGCGCAATTGAGCGCGTGTTACACGGTTTTGGTTTGAGTTTACTGGTTGCGGAAGAACATTACGAAAAAGTGGCGCAATATGTTGACAGTCATCGATTAAAAGGGCGAATTGTTTATTTTCGTATCAAAGAATTTGCGGCTGAAAAATTTGAATTACCCGCATCACAATCGTTGTTTCACAAATTACGCATTAAAACCGACAGCCGTTTTTATGATTGGTTAAGTCATGAAATTGCCCGCCGATTTGATTATTTTTGTGCTGAGAATTTAGAAGAATTTCGTCGTCAGCCGAAAGCAATTACACAACAAGGGCAAATCAAAAGTGGCGCGAATCGCCACGAAAAAGATGATCGTTATTCGATTGATGATCGTTCAAAATTTATTTTGGGTTGGGATAATCATGCCAAAATTGACTCTCTCGGACAACAACAAGCGACGTTGATGCGAGATGCTTTTGCCTGTATCGAAAAACTGAAAAACGTGGATTTACAACTCAAAACGCTAGAAAAACGCCGTGATAAAGCGCGTGATTTGCTCAATGTCGAAACGTTTGCGGATATAGATTGGCAAAGTTTCACGCGCAAAATTGATGATTTATTGTCCGAAAAAAAACAAATTGAACACGATTCTGATATTCTCAAACATCTGCAAAATCAATTAGACGAAATCGTTGAAGCATTGAAAGAAAAGGATTTAAAACTTGAAATAGCGATTAAAGACGGCGGTAGACTTGAAACGAATTTAGAAAACGATAAAGACGCATTGCAAACCAGTTTGAGCGTAGTTGAAAATTTGGATATGAAAATACGGCAAACGAGTTTCCCTAAACTGCGTGTATTGGAGCCGTTAGCGTTATCAAATGCGACGATAACTATTGCGAACTGTGACAACAATCAGAGCGCAATGCGATATTGGTTAGGGCAGCAAATCACCAGTGAATCAAACAAATCGAATCGATTAAGTGAAAAAATCATTAGGCAAATGCAAACGTATAAAGAGCGTTTCAAAACTGAAACCCGCGATGTCGATGTGGCGTTGGAATCGGCAGCAGAATTTGGCGAAATGTTGAAAAAACTTGAATCGGAAGATTTGCCGCGTCATGAAAAACGTTTTCATCAAATGCTCAAAGAAGGCACGATTCAAAAAATCGCTATGTTCCAAGCAAATTTAGATAAAGAACAACAAGATATTCGCGATAAATTAGAGCGCATCAATCGTTCGTTATCGGCGATTGATTACAACACGGGAACTTACATTACGCTGGTTTTTGAACGTAGCACAGATTCTGATATTCGTGAGTTTCAACAAGATTTGCGGGCATGTTTAGCGGATTCATTGAGTAGCGAAGAAAATTTATATGACGAGCATCGGTTTCATCAAGTCAAAAAAATTATCGACCGTTTTCAGGGACAAGAAGGTCAAATGGATGCCGATAAAAAATGGACAAAAAAAGTCACCGATGTGCGAAATTGGTTTTTATTTTCAGCGTCGGAACGGTGGCGCGAGGATGACCAAGAAAAAGAATACTATTCGGATTCATCGGGAAAGTCGGGCGGTCAAAAAGAAAAATTGGCATACACCATTTTAGCGTCGGCGTTGGCGTATCAATTCGGGTTGGAATGGGGTGAAACCAAATCGCGCAGTTTCCGTTTTGTGATGATTGATGAAGCGTTTGGTCGCGGTTCTGACGATTCGGCGCGGTACGGTTTGGAATTATTCAAAAAATTAAATCTACAATTGTTGATTGTGACTCCGTTACAAAAAATTCATGTCATTGAAGATTATGTGAAAAGCGTGAATTTGGTTCACAACGAAGACGGCAAAAAATCGATGCTCCGAAATTTAACCATCCGCGAATATCACCAAGAAAAATCAGCCAATGGCGCGTGAGTTAATCCCGTCTAAATACGTTCTCGAACAAGCGGCGAAAATCTGGCAACGCGGGGATTTACATCGTGCATTTTTAGAGAATAGCGCGTGTTTTCCTGTGATGATTTCGTTGCCGAGTTGGTCATCGAAAGTTTTATTGACGGAATTTTCTGCGGTTCAAGAGGCGATTTATGCGTTGAATGAACAAAGTAAAAAACACGGTTTTACGATTTTGCATAACGTCGTGAATCATCGGCAATTGGGCGAACAAAAAATTCCCGTTGCGGTTGAATTTGAAAATGAAACGATTTTTTTGCGTTATGTCCGTCACGGTGACGAATTTTCAGAATTTAAAACGTTGGCGGACAAAACGTTGCAACGTTTTCCAACGTTAAAAAATTGGTTAAATCGTTACCCGTTCAAACTGATGAATTTTGCGACGGTTTGGTTTTCGTTGCTGGCGGTTTGCGATTATTTTATGCAGAATCCGCGACCTGATTTGTATATTCGGCAACTCGATATTGTGGGCGTGGATACGAAATTTATCGAAAATCACACGGCGATTTTGACTGAAATTCTGGATGTGATTTTGCCCGAAACAGCGCGTGACTTGACCGTTAACGGCTTGAGTAATCACGGATTTGAACGCCGTTATGGTTTGCGTTACGAATTGCCGCAGATTCGATTACGAATTTTAGACAAGCGTTTGGCGATTTGTGGATTGACGGATTTGACGTTGAGCTTGCTTGAATTTAATCAGCTCGAATTGCCGATTAACACTGTTTTTATCACGGAAAATAAAATTAACGGTTTAGCGTTTCCACACGTTGAAAACGCGATTGTGATTTTTCGTTTAGGTTACGCGGTCGATTTGCTGGTGAATGCGCGAATTTTGCAAGGTGTAAAAATCTATTATTGGGGCGATTTAGACAGTCACGGTTTTGCGATTTTGTCTCGAATGCGCGGTTATTTTCCGCAAACACAATCGTTTTTGATGGACAACGAAACGTTAATAAAATTTGAAAATTTGTGGACAGAAGAACCTGAAAATAAAGCGATTACGCACGAATTAGCGAATTTAACGGCAGCCGAACAAGCCGTTTTTCAAACACTCAAAACCCATCATATTCGTTTAGAGCAAGAGCGGGTGAGTTACGGTTATTTGAAAATCAACCTGCAAAAACTACGTCAAACTGCGCCATAAAATCCGAAATCGTGGCGCGTGATTTCAGTTGCACCGATTGCGTCAACATATCCGCTTTCAAACCACATTCAATCAGTGATTCCATTTCAACAAAAATGGCATTTACGTCCATCGTCGGCAAAATTTCAAACAGCGTGGCGGTGTTTTTGTAACCTGAATTCTGGGCATTTTGATTGGCTTTCAAATGAAAAACCGCATCGTCCAAAAATAGCACGCTCACTTCTTGTTCAAATGCGGCTGTCGTCAAAATAACATCAAGCATTTCCTGCACATAAATCCCATCGTAACTGGGTTTGCGAAGTACAAATAAAAAACTTTTAGTCATAATTTCACCCAAAAACTAAAAAACGATCGGCTAAAATCGTTGCTTCAAGCAATTGCCCCAAACCGCCTAAACGAAAACCCGCTGCTATATTTTCACTAATCAAACCACGTCGCTGCGCCGCTGAAATACATACAACTAAATCAATTCGGTGTGTTAAAGCTAGTTCACGCCAGCTTTTGAAAATTGAGAATTCATCATCAGGTGGATTCGTCGTTTTAAAAGCGTGATAAATACCGTCGTGATAAAAAAATATACGAAAAATCTCATGATTTTGCGCTAAAACGGTCGTTGCAAAACGATATGCCGTTAAGTTCGCAGACGAATGATAAGGACTAGAATTAATTTGTAAGGCGAATTTCATAAAAATCCAAAAAAGAAAAGCGTGATAACCAACGAATTGATTACCACGCAGATGAACCGTGAAAAATGTGAATTACTTTTTGATTTTACTAAGTAAAAAGTCCCACAAGTTTTTTAACAATGGCAGAGCAATTTCCCAGCTTTTTTGCATAACATAAATCGGGTGAAATTTTCTGACCAAATTAAAAAGATAGTCTGCAATTTTTCCAACCGTTTCAGATTTAACGTTGTCGCGCCATTGTAAGTAATGAATGCCCAAACCACTGACAAAAACAGGTTTATACAGCCACATTTCAAGCAGCGAAACCACCCACATATAGACAAATGAAGCCCCCATGCCCATACCTGCAATAATGACAAGCATCGCAAACATTGGGTGAATTTTAGTTAGCCACCACGATAAAATATCAGCAATCAAAAAGACATAAGGCATTCCGATGGCGATACATTTAATGCGTGTTTTCGTTGTTTCAGCGAAACTAAAAATGATGCCAACAAACATGAAAATAAAGCTGATACCAAATAAATGGATGTGTGAAATACGCGTTAATGACGCAAAAGTCGCACCCGTATCTTCCGCGCTAAGAGCTTTTACATTGTCGAATTTTGACAAATCTGGCAAACCACTAGCGTCTTTGTTGTGGCACATAACGCATTTATTTTCGACAATTTTTTGAATTCCGTTGTCGATATAATCGTCTTTATCTGCGCCGTCGCGTACCCATTGAATGATGTCAAAACGCTCTTGGTCAGACGCGTTATCTTTCATTGAACCGTTAAGTTTTGTTTCTAAAACCGTACCAGAACGGTTGCCGTAATAACTATAAACGATGTCATCAACGGATAAACCAAATTTTCCATCCGCCATACCGTGCGTGAATAAAATTTGAATAATGGCAAATAAATAACCCACGGCAACCGTACACAAATAACCCGTAAATAAAACTTTAACAGGTGTGTCGTGGTCTTTGAGTGGAATGTATTTTGGAGCTTTGACTTGGATTTCGTCGATCTCTTCTGGAGGTGGAACGTAAGGTTGCATATTTATTTTGAAAAGTTAGATTAAAGAGTGGTTAGCATTTTAACACTGGTAACATTTTGAAACACGACGAAAATTAGCAATAGATTAATTCAAAAATAGCAATAACCAACAATCATCAATTTTATGAGTAAAAAACGGGTGTAATTAAAAGTGCGATAAAATTCCCGACACGTTATATTCAGTAGCTT
>JBAXMT010000026.1:0-17491 GCA_037134135.1 Methylococcaceae bacterium
ACCGCGAAAATCCGACCGCAAAATTAGTCGTCAGCGGTTGTTACGCCACGTTAAATACTGACGAAGCACAAGCCTTATTAGGCGTAGATTTAGTCGTCAGCAACAAAGACAAAGAAAATTTAGTTGAAAAAGCATTAAGCGAATTAACCTTTGAAACCATGCCCGCAATGGCAACTGAACCCGCTGAAATCTCACTTTTCACACGCGGCAGACAACGCGCTTTCGTCAAAGTACAAGATGGTTGCCGTTATCGCTGCACCTTTTGCATCGTCACCGTGGCGCGAGGTGAAGAAGTCAGTCGCGCCATCGCGGACGTGATTATTGAAATCAATGCTTTGCACGCGCAAGGCATTAACGAAGTGATTTTAACGGGCGTACATTTGGGCGGTTACGGCAGCGATAACGGTGAAAATATCGTGTCGTTGATTCAAGCGATTTTGGCACAAACTGAAATCCCACGTTTGCGTTTGGGTTCGCTCGAACCGTGGGAATTGAATGACGAATTTTTTACGTTATTTGAAAATCAACGTTTGATGCCGCATTTACATTTGCCGTTGCAAAGCGGTTCTGACGCGGTTTTGCGACGCATGGCGCGACGCTGTAAAACGGACGAATACGCACAAATGCTGGCTCGCTTACGTCAAATTCCAAATTTCAACATTACGACAGACATCATCGTAGGCTTTCCCAATGAAACCGACGAAGAATGGCAAGACAGTTTTGAATTTATTAAAACTTGCCGTTTTGGACATATTCATATTTTTACTTATTCGCCACGCGAAGGTACAAAAGCCGCCACGTTACCGAATCATGTACCGAATGAAATCAAAAAACAACGCAGTGAACAATTACATCATTTAGCCGAAGAAATGAAGCAGGCGTTTTATCGGCAAAATATAGGGCAAACAGTTGATGTTTTATGGGAAGGGCAACGAGAAGAATTAGAAAATGGTTATGTTCGCGTGTCGGGTTATACACCAAATTATTTACGAGTTTCGTGTGAAATAAGTGCTAATCAAACGCTCGAAAATCAAATAACTACTTTTAAGGTTTAAACAATGAAACAAAGTTATTTCATCACAGGCACAGACACCAATGTCGGAAAAACGTGGGCGACATTGACATTGATGGCTTATTTTAAAAAACAAAATTTGTCTGTAGTTGGAATGAAACCCGTGGCTTCGGGTTGTGAAAAAATTGAGGGTGAATGGCGAAATAATGATGCTTTAGCCATTCAAAAAATGGGTTCAGAGTTTGTCGATTATTCTCTTTTAAATCCGTTTGCTTATGAGTTGCCGATTTCGCCCCATTTAGCAGGTGAAAAAAATCCTGTTGATTTAGAAACCGTGTTTGCTAATTTTCAAACATTGCAAAATTTGGCAGATGTTTTAATTGTTGAAGGTGCTGGTGGTTGGTACGCCCCACTGAACGAAAATGAAACAATTGCCGATTTGGCAAAAAAATTAAATGTGCCGATTATTTTGGTCGTGTCGATCAAATTAGGTTGTATCAATCACTCACTTCTTACGACAGAAGCGATTAAAAATGCTGGTTTAAATTGCGTAGGTTGGATTGCTGTTTGTAATGATGCGATGTGTGATTGCGTTGATTTAACCATTGAGAGTTTGGTGGCGCGTTTAAAAATGCCGTTAATTGGGATTTTCCCTTATTCTGAAACGGCAAATTTTGAGGCTTTGGCGCGAGAAATAAACTTGAATTAAATATCGCCAACGCAGTTAATGAGAATTGCTGGCTATTTGATGAAGATATTGCTTTTTTGGGGGTGTGGTAGAATTCGTCATAACACTTACTTACACGTTTAAAAATTTAACTGGAAACGCTATGGCAACTTGGCTAGAAACTTGTGCAAAACAACTCACCCGTTTAGAAAAAACCTCGGTTTTATCGGACAAATTGATTTCATTAAGCAATAAAACGGGCATCGATATTTCGCCTGAGATGGTGCAAAAAATTGAACATGAACATGACCGTTTAAATCGCCAACTTGAACGTTTACGCGCCAATCGGTTTGAAGTGGCGGTGATTGGTTTGGAAAAAGCGGGCAAAAGTGCATTGTTAAATGCGTGGCTTGGGCAAGAAATTCTGCCATCTGCACGCGAACGTTGCACCTTTACCAGCACCGAAATTTGGTCAGCGCAAACCGAGCAAGACCAATTACTTTCGATTCAGTATTACAGTCGTGAAGAAATTGCGACTTTGCAAAAACAACGTCAAGATGCTTTGGCTGGCGCGTTGTTGAGTGATAAAGAAAAAAAAGAAATCCAAGAAGATTTTAACGATACCGAAAAAAATCTTAATCAAATTTATGAATTCACTAAATTAAAAAATGGCTTCAAACAAAGTTTCTTAGACATTGGTGAAATCAGCGAATTGTTGCAATCGGCAATTTTCAAAAATCGCGCTCAAGCACTTGCAATTAAACGGATTCAATTAAAAACTGTGCGTTTACGAAGTGACCGCGACATTATTTTTCACGATGTCCCAGGTTTTAATTCAGGTATTTTGATGCACGCCGAACAAGCGGTTGATCGTTTGAGGAATTGTGACGCGATTATTTACGCCAAAGAAATGAAACAACCGTCTATCACAGGTCCTGAAAAGGAAATGTTACTCGTCGCTGATGCCGAAGACCCCAGCTTGCGAGTATCGGATAAAGTGTTTGTCGTGTTGACACAAGCCGACGCGATGGACGATCAAATTGATTTTCGTGACACGCTCGCGAAACACAAAACATTTTGGGCAAACGTTCCAGAACGCCGATTATTACCTGTTTGTGCGCGTTCACATTTGGTTGAATTTGGTATTCCAACCGATGACACACTGCGTCGTTCAAAAAGTGCCGATGATAAAAATAAGCTGAAAAAATTAGGTATTCCCGATGGAATGAATGCGTTGAAAGATGCCGTGAATTTTTATATCGACAACGAACGTTCGGGCGTTTTACAAAAACGTTGTGATTCGCTAGTGAATATCACACGCGCACACGCAACTGAAATTTTAAGCAAACTCGAACCAATTTACGGCACAATCGCTGAAAATGATCGTCAAGAAGATGATTTACTGGGCAAAGAATTTAATCAGTGGTGGGGACGCGAATGGCAACGTATCAAAAAAGATTTTGATATGTGGTACGCCGAAAGCATTCAAGGACGTACTGAAGCTGATGCGATTGGTGCTGAACACGAAGAACTCGCCGCATTACGCTCTGCTTACGATCAAAAAATTGAAGCCTTGCTTTCAAATTTAATTACCGCGCAACCCGACGAATTAAAACGGATTTACACTGCTGGCGGCACACTTTCAATGCCTGACCCACGCGAAGGAAATTACAAAATTCGTGAAGAACTTTTCCGTGAAATTCAAAAGAAATTTGAAACAGAATTGACCGACCAACTCGCGCAAGCCTTACAAGCGTTGATTGATGGCATTGTGCGAAAAATTCAAGAATTACTTTGGGAAACCGAAGAAGTTCGTCGCACGTTGTTACATTCCCATTTAGATGAAGGCATCGAACAAGCACGAATTCGACACGGTTTTCAGGTGTTATTTTTGCGATTTGGGCGTGTTGCGGTGGAAGCGTTTATTGCTAAACCGTTGCAAGCGCGTGACCGTTTATTAAGTGAACGTGCCGCTGAAATTAAAACCTTAGAAGCGTTTTATCAAGGCAGTGATAAAACCAAACAAGAAGGCGGTTTAACCCATTATTTGCGTTATGGTTTGTGGGCAGTTTTGAATAAAACCGTTCCTGCTGGTCGTGGACGAAATGCCGCAAAAGCCGTTGTTGAAACAGCTATAACCGAAATCGTAACGCCAGCAATAAAAGAACCTGAAAAAGCCTTTGAACCCACTAATTTTGAACAAGTAGTTGAAGAAATTAACGGCGATTTAGCCGCATTGCAGGATTATTTAAAAAATAGCGTCTTTTACGCGGCGGGATTCATTACTTATTGCAATCAAGAATTGGAGCGCATTCGCAACCGTTTCAAAGAAATGGAAGACAACGACAGACAATGGATAGGCATTATTCGCACCGCTGTAAAATATGAACGTAATCCGCTTATTCCGTACAACATCGCGCACACGAGACGAGATTTCCAAATTCGTCGTGAGTTGGCGTTGGAATTAAAAGAAGTCCGCGATAGTTATAGCAATGTGTTTTAAAAAATGACTATGAACACAATGAACATTTTACCTTTTTTAGAAGAAGATTTAGGCGACGGCGATATTACAGCTGCTATTATTCCTGAACATCGACGCGCCACCGCTGAATTATTAACGCGTGAATCAATGGTTTTATGTGGGCGTGAATGGTTCGACGCGGTTTTTAAACATTTAGATGCAAACGTGATTATTGATTGGCACGTTGCAGAAGGTGAAAACATCGCTGCAAATACCAAAATTTGCACATTGTCTGGATTAGCTCGAGCATTATTGACGGGTGAAAGAACTGCAATGAATTTATTGCAAACTTTATCAGCAACAGCAACGATTTCGCGCCAATATGCCGAAGCCGTTCAAGGCACAAACTGCAAAATTTTGGACACACGCAAAACAATTCCTGGTTTGCGTGTTGCCCAAAAATACGCCGTAAAATGCGGTGGATGTTTTAATCATCGCATTGGTTTATTTGATGGCGTGTTAATCAAAGAAAATCACATTATGGCAGCGGGTTCGATTGCAAATGCGGTACAAATCGCACGCGAACAAAGTAACGCGCCGATTGAAGTTGAAGTGGAAAATTTAGCAGAACTTGAACAAGCTCTTAACGCTAAACCGAATCGAATTATGCTGGATAATTTTACGTTAGATGATTTACGTTACGCTGTGAAATTAACTGCTGGAAAGGCAGAATTAGAAGCGTCTGGAAATATCGATCTAACGACGATTCGCGCTGTTGCTGAAACGGGAGTCGATTTTATTTCGATTGGTGCGTTGACTAAAAATGTTCAAGCAATCGATTTATCAATGCGAATTCAATTGGTATCGTGAAGTTTTGGGCGGATTTAACATCCGCCCAAAAATGTTACAACGCGAATAATTCGCGCATTTTTTGCCCCGATTTTTCCACGCGCATAAACGCTTCGCCCACCAAAAACGTATAAACATCGTTCGACAACATCAACTCCACATCGTCGCGTGTATGAATGCCGCTTTCAGTAATTATTAAACGATCAGCGGGAATCGCATCTTTTAAAGTCAATGTGGTTTGTAAATTTGTTTCAAATGTTCGTAAGTTTCGGTTATTAATACCAATCAATTTTGTATCGAGCGTTAATGCACGTTGTAATTCTTCAGCGTCATGAACTTCAACCAAAATATCCATACCTAATTGCGTGGCAATATCTGATAATTCATGCAATTTTGCATCGTCCAACGCAGCAACAATTAATAAAATACAATCTGCACCCAAAGCTCGTGCCTCATGAATTTGATAAGCGTCAATCATAAAATCTTTACGCAAAACAGGCAGCGGACAACGGTCATGCACCATTTGCAAATAGGCTTCTGAACCTTGAAAAAAATCTTTATCTGTCAGAACAGATAAACATGTTGCGCCATTCATGGCGTAATCTTGGGCGATATTGAGTGGTTGAAAGTTTTCACGAATTACGCCTTGGCTAGGAGACGCTTTTTTGATTTCAGCAATAATGGCAGGTTGTTTCAATGACGCTTTACGTTGCAGGGCAGCATAAAAACCGCGTGGTTTTTCAACACCTGTAGCGATGTCTTGCAGCAATTCAATCGGCGTTTGAACACGGCGACGAGCCACTTCTTCTTCTTTTTTGGCGAGAATGATTTTTAAAATATCAGGAATGTTGGTCATGTTTATTTTGGAGAGTTAGATTTAGAAAAATGGTATTTTATCAGCATTGCGCCAAAGCATCTGGCGTGTTTTTTTATTTTTACTTTTGAATCGAATGTCCAAAATCTCAATTTTAATTTTAAGCCTAATCGCCTATTTATTGACTGCTTGCAGCACAATTCCGACTACGCCGCGCAACACTGAAAATTTGTGCGCGATTTTTAAACAAAAACATAATTGGTATAACGCCAGTAATGCGACTTACAAAAAATGGGGCGTTCCCGTGCCAGTGCAAATGGCGATTATGCACCAAGAATCGCATTTTGTTGCTGATGCCGCACCGCCAAGTGGATTCTTTTCATGGTTGGGTTTTAGTGGCAGTAGTGCTTACGGTTATCCGCAAGCAAAAGACGAAACGTGGGACGATTATCAACGTAAAAGTGGCAACAGTTCAGCTCAACGGGACAAATTTTCTGATGCCTGTGATTTTATTGGTTGGTATTCACAAATTAGTTATAAAAAACTGGGAATTGCCAAAACTGATGCTCGCAATTTGTATCTTGCTTACCACGAAGGTCATGGCGGATTTAGAAATGAATCCTATAATCAAAAACCGTGGTTGCTGCAAATTTCAAACACAGTTGCACAACGCGCTCAACAATTTGAACGACAATTAGGTGCGTGTGGTTTGCGATGAAAACATCATCATATTCGTGGCAGTTTACCGCATCAAAATGGCTCATTGGCTTATTAGTCATCGTTTATGTTTTAGCGTTAATTGCGACATTTTTAAATGCCTTACAACTCATCATTCAACTGATTTTATCCACATTTATTTTATTGCATGGATGGTTCACGTTAAAACGATTGGCGCATGAAAATTGGCGATTGTATTATGACGATGAAAACGCTTGGCAAATTATTGAGTCAAATTCAATTCATTCGATTGAAATTTTGCCATCAACTGTCATTTCTAAATTATTCATTTTTCTACATTATCAAATGAATGGACAAAATTTTTATCGCGTCATTTTTAATGACGCGCTTCTTCCAAGCATCAATGATTATCGACAATTGATAGTTACCCTGAAAACTTATCGGTGAGAGTTTTATGAACGTATTTATTTTGAGTGATATTTTTATTTACCCAGTGAAATCGCTGGCCGGGATTCGCGTTTCACAATGGGACGTAGTTGAAACAGGTTTGAAATATGATCGGCAATGGATGTTGATTGATGAAAATGGGCAATTTTTAAGTCAACGGCGTTTGCCAAAAATGGCGTTAATTCAAACTCGATTGACCGATTCAGAATTGATTTTATCCGCACCAAAATTTCCAGATTTTACGTTGTCGCTTGAATCAAGTGGTGACGCAATTATTCACAGCACCGTTTGGGATGATTATTGTGCCGCGCAACACGTTTCAAATGAAGTTGATGCGTGGTTTAGTGATTTTTTAGAAATATCATGTCGATTGGTTTATTTACCACTCGAAACCAAACGAGGCGTGGATTTAAATTATGCAAATGAGGTTGATCGCGTCGCATTTGCTGATGGTTTTCCATTTTTGATTGTGTCTGAAAATTCTTTAAATTCATTGAATTCCAATTTAGAAACGCCCGTTGAAATGGCACGATTTCGTCCAAATTTAGTGATTTCAGGTTGTGACGCTTACACCGAAGATTTATGGCGTGAAGTTCAAATTGGCAACATTGATTTTCGTTTGCCAAAACCGTGTTCGCGCTGTTCAGTTCCTGCGATAAATCCAAAAACTGCTGACGTAGGAAAAGAACCATTAACGACATTAAATCGTTTACGGAAGTGGCAGAATAAAATTTATTTTGGACAAAATGCGCTGCACAATCAGTGCGGGGAATTGAAAATTGGTGACGCAGTAAAAGTAAAAATAATTGGCGACAAGCAGCCGCCAATTATTTAATCGAGAAAATTATTCAATACTTTCGTACAACGCTAAATACTGTGCTGCGCTGTTTTGCCATGAAAAGTCACGACGTATCGCGTTTATTTGTAATTGCCGCCAAACGTCTGGAAAACTGTATAAAAGCGTGGCGCGTTTAATCGCCTCCAAAAATGTGCCAGCGTGTGCGTCGTTAAATACAAACCCCGTTGCAGTACAATCCTCAATCGTTTCTGGCAACGTATCCACAACCGTATCTGCTAATCCACCTGTATTCCGAACAATCGGCAGCGTGCCATAAGACTGGCTGTACATTTGATTTAAACCACACGGTTCAAAACGTGACGGCATTAAAAACACATCCGCACCCGCTTCAATCAAATGCGCTAATGTTTCGTTATATCCTAACGTCAACGCCATTTTGTGCGGATATGCCGCTGCAAATTGTTGTAACTGCTGTTCAAAATCTTTATCGCCTGAACCGAGTAAAACAATTTGAATAGGCAACGTCAATAATTCAGGCAAACAATCCAAAAGCATATCAATGCCTTTTTGCTCAACCAATCGACTAATTAAACCCAATACAAAAACCTTTTCATCAGCAGGTAAGTTTAATCGCGCCTGTAAAGCCGTTTTATTAGCGACCTTATCATTCAGTGAAGATGCACCATAATTTTTAGCAATCAGTGAATCGTTTTCAGGATTCCAATCATCATCGACACCGTTAATAATGCCAGTCAAATCTTCATCTCGATAAACCAACAAACCTTCTAAACCATAACCCAATTCTGCGGTTTGAATATCTTTTGCATAAGTTGGACTTACGGTAGTAATTTTATCTGCGTAGACAATTCCGCCTTTAATAAACGAAATCATGCCATGAAATTCCAATCCATCGGGTGAAAGTAATTGACTTGGCAACTGCAACATTGCCGCCGTTAATCCATTAAACAAACCTTGATAAGCCAAATTATGAATCGTAAAAACAGTGGGCGGGCATCTATATTCAAGCGATAACAACGCAGGAACTAAACCTGTTTGCCAATCGTTACAATGCACAATATCGGCTTTCCAGTTCAAATTGATGCGATCCATCGCCGCTTCAATGACTGCCCGACAAAATAATGCAAACCTTTCGGGATTATTGCGATAAGAATTCCCTTCTGAATCAACATACGGATTACCATCCATGCCAAAATACTCTGGGCAATCAACTAACCAAACAACGACATTGCTGTTCGGTAATGTCATCTCTAACAATTGAATTGTATGATGCCCCACTCGAAATAGTGCAATAGCATTAGGCGTTTGATCTAGTTTCAAAGCCTTATAATTCGGCACAATAACGCGCACATCTTGCCCTAATGAAACTAAGGCTTTCGGTAAGCTATTTGATACATCTGCTAATCCACCCGTTTTAATCAATGGATGAACTTCACTCGTGACAAAAAGAATTTTTTTCATAATGCGTAGCTTCTAAATTACCTAATTTAGCAATAAACTAAATTTTTAAAATGACTGCGCCCAAAGGTGGCAGCGTTAAAACAACTGAATTTAATTGATTCATCCACGGTTCATCTTCTGTTTGAATCACACCATTACCGATATTTTCCCCAGAATAATACTTAGAATCAGAATTGAAGATTTCTCGATAAGTACCATTTAATGGCACGCCAACACGATAATTTTCACGCACAACAGGTGTGAAATTTAACACAATAACTAAATGCTCTTCCCCGTGATTACGCTGGAAACATAAAATAGATTTTTGTACATCGTGGCAATCAATCCAATCAAAACCGCGTTGTTCAAAATCATGTTGATACAACGCAGGTTCGCTGGTGTATAAATTATTTAAATCTTTCACCAATGTTTGCAAACCTTGATGATGTGGATATTCCAAAACATACCAATCTAAATCTTTTCTGAAATTCCATTCCGTGCCTTGCCCAAATTCATTACCCATGAACAATAATTTTTTACCTGGATACGCGAACATAAACGTGTACAACAGACGCAAATTCGCAAACCGTTGCCATTCGTCACCTGGCATTTTATTTAACATCGAACCTTTGCCGTGAACGACTTCATCGTGCGAAAACGGTAGCGTGAAGTTTTCACTAAACGCATATAACATTCCGAAAGTGAGCTGATTGTGATGATATTGACGATGAATGGAATCCTGCTGCATATATTCCAAAATATCGTGCATCCAACCCATATTCCATTTCATTGAAAAACCTAGACCACCTGCCCATGTTGGACGTGTGACTTGCGGCCATGACGTAGATTCTTCCGCCATAATTACCGTTCCTGGGCATTGCTGATGCGTAATGGTGTTGAGTTCGCGCAAAAATTCAATCGCTTCTAAATTTTCATTGCCACCGTAACAATTCGGCACCCAATCATCAGCTTCACGGGAATAATCCAGATACAACATCGACGCAACCGCATCAACACGCAAACCATCAAGATGAAATTCTTCCAACCAAAAAACAGCACTCGATAACAAAAAGTTCCGAACTTCATTGCGTCCGAAATTGTAAATTAACGTTCCCCAATCGCGATGTTCACCTTTGCGCGGATCTTCGTGTTCATATAATGCGCTGCCGTCAAAACGCGCCAAAGCAAAACTATCTTTCGGAAAATGTGCGGGAACCCAATCGAGAATCACGCCAATGTTATTTTGATGACAGCAATCAATGAAATAACGGAAATCATCTACCGAACCAAAACGGCTTGTCGGTGCAAAATAGCCCGTCGTTTGATAACCCCAAGAATCATCAAGCGGGTGTTCAGTAATTGGCAACAATTCGATGTGCGTAAAACCTAATCCTTTAACGTATTCGACCAACTGTGCTGCAAGTTCACGATAATTTAAAAATTTTCCGTGTTCGTCACGTTTCCAAGAACCCAAATGCACTTCGTAAATCGACATTGGCTGATGTAACCAGTCGAATTGAGTACGTTTTTGCAACCAAGAAGTATCGCTCCATTCATAATTTGCAGGATTAACAACTTGCGCGGCAGTATCTGGGCGATATTCAAATTGTTGACCGTAAGGATCTGTTTTAACTAACACTTCACCGCTAGCGCGATTCAATAATTCAAATTTATAAACACAACCTTCAGCAAGTTCTGGAATAAATAATTCCCACACACCACCACCGCCTAAACTTCGCATTGGATGACAACGTCCATCCCAACGATTGAAATCGCTAATAACGCTAACTCGTCCTGCATTTGGAGCCCAAACTGCAAATAATACGCCTTTGATGCCATCTGCTGTGTGCAAATGTGCGCCGAGTTTTTGGTAAATGTGCCAATGTTTTCCTTCACCAAATAAATGTAAATCAAATTCAGGTAACTGCACACCAAAGTCATACGGATCGTAACTTTCGTGTGTATAACCGTCTTTGTCTAACCATGAAATTCGGTAATGTGGTGGCAACTCCCCTTTTTTTGCAATGTATTCAAAAAAATCAGTGCCAGCAATTCGCGGAATTGCAACATTGTCGTGTGTAAAATGGACGGTCTCTGCGTAAGGCAAATACAGCCTAACGTGAATTTTATTGTTTTTCGGGTGACGACCTAGCACAGAAAAAGGATTATGATGCTGTGCAGCGGCGACTTTTACTGAATCGAAGTCAAGAATAATGGGAGCTTGCTTTTTCACTAGGAATAGCCTCAAGGTAGTAAGATAATGTTCACGAAGTTTAGCAAACAAAAAAAGTTGTGTATCTATATAAATAATTGGAGATTTAAACATGCCGACATCATCTCATTTAAATACTGATCGTTTTGTCAGTCAGCTTACTCGTAACACAATTGCTTTGATTTTGGCGGGTGGTCGCGGTTCACGCTTAAAAAACATGACCGATTGGCGAGCAAAACCAGCCGTGCCATTTGGCGGAAAGTTCCGCATTATTGATTTTCCATTATCAAATTGTGTCAATTCTGGCATTCGTAAAATTGGTATTTTAACGCAATATAAATCAGATTCTCTTATTCGACATATTCAACAAGGCTGGGGTTTTTTGCGCGGTGAATTCGGTGAATACGTTGATTTAATGCCAGCACAACAACGTCACAGTGAAGATTCTTGGTACAAAGGCACCGCCGATGCAATTTATCAAAATATCGATATTTTGCGAACTCGTTTTCCTGATTATATTTTAGTGCTTGCGGGCGACCATATTTACAAAATGGATTATGGCGCAATGCTTGCCGATCATGTGGCAAAACGTGCCGATTTAACGATTGGGTGTATTGAAGTTTCACTTGAAGAAGCCACCGCATTTGGCGTAATGGATGTCGATGATTATCGTCGTGTGCGAGCATTCGTGGAAAAACCAGAACATCCACCTTTAATGCCAGGACGTACCGATACTGCGTTAGCTTCAATGGGCATTTATGTTTTTAGTACCGAATTTTTATTTGAACAATTAGTAAAAGACGCTGACGATCCAGAATCGACCCATGATTTTGGTCACGATATTATTCCGAAAGTCATTCGTGATCATGTGGTGAATGCGTATCCATTTTTAGATTTACAAAGCGGCGCACAAAGTTATTGGCGCGATGTAGGTACAATTGATGCCTATTGGGCGGCAAATATGGAATTGATTGGTGTGCATCCAGATTTGAATTTATACGACAAAAAATGGCCTATTTGGACATATCAGGAACAAACACCGCCCGCTAAATTCGTTTTCGATGAAGATGATCGACGTGGTATTGCGATTGATTCAATGATTTCTGGCGGCAGTGTTGTATCAGGTGCGACAGTGCGTCATTCGTTATTATTTTCAAATGTGCGTGTTAATTCTTACAGCACCATTCAAGACACGATTGTTTTGCCCGACGTGAATATCGGTCGTCATTGTCGTATTACTCGCGCCATTATCGAAAAAGGCTGTGATATTCCTGAAGGTACAATTATCGGTGAAAATCATGAGGAAGATCGATTGCGCTACCATATCAGTACAGGCGGCATCGTTTTAGTAACCCCTGAAATGTTAGGAATGAGAAGACATTATGTTAGATAAACAAAAATTAAAATTAGTCATTTGCTGGCACATGCACCAGCCAGAATATCGTGATTTGCATTCAGGTGAATTTAAATTACCGTGGACATATTTGCACGTTATGAAAGATTACGTCGATATGGTGGCACATTTAGAAGCTGCACCGCAGGCAAAAGTGGTGGTCAATTTTGCGCCGATTTTGCTTGAGCAAATTGAAGAATACGCACGACAAATCAACAGCTTTTTACATGATAGAAGTCCGTTTACGGATTCATTACTCGCTGCACTTTCTGATGATGCCGAATTAATTAGTAATCCTGCAAAAATTATCAAAGATTGTTTAAAAGCGAATCGTGAACGACAAATCAATCGTTACCCACAATTTAAACATTTAGCCGAAACAGCTGAATTATTTATTGAAAAAGAAATCGAACAATATGCAAATGCACAATTTATTGCCGATTTGCTGATGTGGTATCACTTAGCGTGGCTTGGTGAAACGGTTAAATTAAGTGATAAACGCGCTCAACGATTGCTTGCTCAAGGTGGAAATTACACTTTTGAAGATCGTTTAGAAATGCTAATTATTATTGCAGATCAGCTTTCACACGTTTTAGGACGTTATAAAATACTGGCTAAAAAAGGACAAATTGAATTATCGGTGACACCTTATTCACATCCCATTATGCCGCTGCTTTTGGACATAAATACCACTCATGAAGCTACGCCACACGCCCCATTGCCTGAATTAAAAGCGTATCCCAATGGTGAAGAACGGGTGCTTTGGCATTTAGAAAAAGGAATGCAAACATTTAAACGTTTCTTTGGTTTTGAACCAACAGGCTGCTGGCCATCAGAAGGTAGTGTGAGTGATGAAACCGTTAGAATGCTTGATAAATTTGGTTTCAAATGGACTGCAAGCGGTGGTTCTGTTTTAGGTAATAGTTTAAATCATGCTGAAAATGATCGTCCTGAAAGCACTTTTCATCCGTTTCAATTAAAAGGCAGCAAAATTAACTGTTTTTTCCGTGACGATGGTTTGTCTGATTTAATTGGTTTTCAGTATTCAAAATGGCACGCAGACGATGCGGTAAGCGATTTAATTAATCACTTAGAACATATTGCAGATCGTGAAATTCCCGATGCAGTCGTTTCAATTATTATGGACGGTGAAAATGCGTGGGAATACTTCCCAGAAAACGGCATTTATTTTTTAAGTGCGCTTTATCGGCGTTTATCGAACCACCCTCGTATTGAAATGACAACTTTTGACGAATGCGTCAAAAATAATGTTAAACCGAAACCTCTCAATAAATTAGTCGCGGGCAGTTGGGTTTATGGCACATTTTCAACGTGGATTGGTGACACCGATAAAAATCGTGGTTGGGATATGCTGGGCGATGCGAAAAAAATGTTTGATCGAGTGATAACAAATGAAGAAATCACCCCTGAATTGCGCGAAAAAGCGAATCTACAACTCGCAGTTTGTGAAGGCTCAGATTGGTTTTGGTGGTTTGGTGATTACAATCCTAGCGATGCCGTCAGTAGTTTTGAAAAACAATTCCGTTTAAATATCGCGAATTTATATTATTTACTCGGTGAAGATCCTCCTGGATATTTAGCACTTTCATTTACACAAGGCTCAGGCGCACCTGCGATGGGTGGTACGATGCGACAAGGCACAGAACACTAAATAAAAAGAGGATTTTCAATGAATGCAGCTCTAAATCAACGCCGCGCTGGCGTGTTATTACACATTACTTCGCTACCGAGTCGAGATTTAGGGCGCGATGCGTATCAGTTTATCGATTTTTTAAAGGAAGCAGGCGCAACTGTTTGGCAAGTTTTACCGTTGGGGATTACACACGAAGATGGTTCGCCGTATCAATCGCTTTCAGCTCACGCAGGAAATCCCGCATTGATTAGCGCACATTCTTTAGTGAATGAAGGATGGCTAGACGCAGATGAACACTGTGAAACTTGTTCAAATCATTCAAAATTTCATCGTGATTGTTTGTTAAGTAAAGCCTTTTCGGGATTTACTGCGAAAGCGACGAATGAAGAAAAAGCGGACTTTTTACATTTTTGCGAAACGAATCATTTTTGGCTAGATGATTTCGCTATATTCATGGTTTTACGTCAAAAATTTAATAACAAAGGTTGGAACGATTGGTCAGAGGATTTTAAAAATCGCAATCTTGCTGCATTAAATGATGTGCGTTTTTTTCTAAAAACGTTATTGGAAACCGTCAAATTTGAGCAATATATATTTTTCAAACAATGGTCTGCGTTAAAAACTTACGCGAATGAATGCGGAATTTTACTTTTTGGTGATATTCCAATTTTTGTGTCCTACGACAGCGCAGATGTTTGGGCAAATCGGGACGTATTTAAACTTACACCCGAAGGCAATATGTCCGTTGTCGCAGGTGTGCCACCTGATTATTTTTCCGAAACAGGACAACGCTGGGGCAATCCGCATTACGATTGGGATTATTTGCAATCAACCAATTTTACTTGGTGGTTACAACGCATGAAAACCCAAACTGCCTTGTTTGATATTGTACGAATTGATCATTTCCGTGGATTGGAAGCGGCTTGGGAAATCCCCGAAAATGAACCAACGGCAATTAATGGCGAATGGGTAAAAGCTGCGGGTGAAGCCTTATTAACTGCGATTTATACAGAATTTTGTGATGTTCAGCTGATAGCAGAAGATTTAGGTATTATCACACCAGAAGTTGATGCGTTACGCGCTCAATTTAATTTACCAGGTATGAAAATTATGCAATTTGCATTTAGTGGCGATGCAGATAACCCTTATTTACCTGAAAATCACGAAGCCAATAGTGTTGTTTATACGGGGACGCACGATAACGACACAACAGTTGGTTGGGTACAAAAATTAACACCTGAAGAGCGAACATTTGTTTGTAAAACATTAGCAATTACCGAAGATGTCAACATTGCCAATGCGTTAGCAAAAAGTGTTTTGGCATCAGTAGCAAATTTAGCTATTTTGCCGATGCAAGATATTTTGGAATTAGATAGCGAAAATCGTATGAATATACCTGGAACGACGATTGGTAATTGGCAATGGCATTTTCAGTGGAAACAATTATCTGATGAAAAATTGTCGCGGTTATCACATTGGATTGAACGTTCAAATCGATCGTGTAAATAATTTGAAAAACAAAAAAGCCAACTTTCGTCAAAATGCGAAAGTTGGCTTTTTTAATGGAATTTGGTGCGCCCGAGCGGATTCGAACCTCTGACCTCAGCCTCCGGAGGGCTGCGCTCTATCCAGCTGAGCTACGGGCGCAAAATAGAAAGCGCATTTTAAACTAAAAATCGGGTGTGTACGATTAGATTATGAAATTAATGTTGTTTATTACTCGCTGCGTTCACTGGCTTGTGTGATAACACTTTGTGGTGGAACACTGTGCGTAAGCCATACATTCCCACCAATAATCGAACCACTACCAATCGTTACTCGCCCTAAAATTGTTGCCCCTGCATAAATCACTACATCATCTTCGACAATCGGATGGCGTAAATTTCCTTTAATTAACACACCATTTTCATCTTTTTGAAAGCGTTTTGCGCCTAGCGTCACGGCTTGATACAACCGAACGTGTTGCCCAATTACCGCTGTTTCACCAATGACAACGCCTGTTCCGTGATCAATAAAAAAACTTTCGCTAATTTGTGCGCCAGGATGAATATCAATCCCCGTCGCTGAATGTGCGATTTCCGAAATCATTCGCGCCACCAATGGTGCGCCTTGTGTGTATAAAATATGTGCTAATCGATGATAAATTACCGCCGTAATTCCTGGATAACAAACCAATACTTCATCAGGTGTGCGAGCCGCTGGATCGCCTTCATAAGCTGCTTGAATATCACTATCAATCAACGCCCTAACATTTGGCAATTGCGTCGTAAATTGGCGTGTAATTTCAATCGCCTTTTGATGAGCAGCTTCATCTACACCTTCACTTCCCGAAACAAACTGTAATTCACGACGAATTTGTTTAAATAATTCATGCAACACGCAATCTAATGTGTAGCCGACAAAATAATCAATGCCCTCCTCCGTCAAATCAGGTCGCCCTAAACGATTTGGAAAAAGCACTGCCGCTAATCCATCTAAAATGACTTGTAACTCTTTACGCGACGGCAATTTAGGCGGTTTATTTCGACGCTGACGATTTTCCAACGATTGCACACGCAACGCTCGTAATTGCGCGACGGCTTCTTTTACGCCCCAATGATATTTCGTTATTTCATTCATAATTTTTCAATTCTTTAACTGACTTTGCACAAATTATAAGTATTCACGTTTTGGTCATTTTTATCCAACAAATTATTCTGTTTTACGTTTAATTCAGAATCAGATTAACGTTTTCAGATGAGCTTTTCTTGTGCAATTTCACATTTAAAAACTATAATCCGCGCTCACTTTCAGGTGTCGATATTTTCAAATACCGAGTAAATGGGAATTTGGTTAAAGTCCAAAACTGCCCCCGCAACTGTAAATTAAGTTAAGCGTTTTCGTGCAATGTCACTGTGAAATTCATGGGAAGACAGAAAACGTCGATTTTTAAAATCGCTTAATGAGTCAGGAGACCGACCTCAAAGTGTTTATTTCGGACAGCGGAGGGCTGTATTTGAAAGAACATCACACACTTTTTTACGCCAGTCGTTTTGTGGTTTTCTTTT
>JBAXMT010000027.1:0-16936 GCA_037134135.1 Methylococcaceae bacterium
TCGGCGTGTCTTATCGCATGGGCATGATGTGGTTTATTTTTTCTGAAATCATGTTTTTCGCGGTGTTCTTCGGCACATTGTGGTATACCCGCAATTTATCAGTGCCTTGGTTAGGTGGCGCGGGTTCAAACGCGGCAACGCATGAAATGTTATGGTCTGGTTTTAACGCGACATGGCCAACAAATGGTCCTGGTAACGTCGGTGGTCATTTTGAACCGATGGGCGCATTTGGTTTGCCTTTATTGAACACGTTGTTACTTTTAAGTAGCGGCGTGACCTGTACTTGGGCGCATCACGGTTTGATTGCTAAAAATCGCAAACAATTGATTCAAGGTTTAGCGGCAACGGTTGCGTTAGGCTTTTTGTTCGTACTTTGCCAAGCGATTGAATATCACGAAGCGTACACCGAAATGGGCTTAACATTGGGTTCAGGCATTTACGGTTCAACGTTTTTCATGTTGACAGGTTTTCATGGTTTCCACGTTTGCGTGGGTGCAATTATTTTGAGCGTGGTTTTATTCCGTAGCGCGAAAGGTCATTTCACACCAGAAAATCATTTCGCATTTGAAGCGGCTGCATGGTATTGGCATTTTGTTGACGTAGTTTGGTTAGGTTTGTTTATTTTCGTTTATTTAATGTAAATCGAAAATTTTTTAACCAAATAAAAAAGCCCGTTCTCTGAAAAGAGACGGGCTTTTTTTACGTCATTTTTTACAAAGAATTTACCGCATTTAATTCCGCAAAGGCTTGTTCGATTCTTGCTACCATACTTACTTGTGACGCACGTTGCCAAACACGCGGGTCATAGTATTTTTTATTCGGTTTATCGTCACCGTCAGGATTTCCGATTTGACCTTGTAAATAGCCTTCGTTGGTTTTGTAATAATCCATTACACCCGCCCACGCAGCCCATTGTGTATCAGTATCGATGTTCATTTTAATAACACCATAACCAATTGCTTCTTCAATTTCCGCCGCCGATGAACCTGAACCACCGTGAAAAACGAAATCTAAACTGTTTGTTGGTAAACCAAATTTTTCTGAAACGTGTGTTTGTGAGTCGCGCAAAATCGTCGGTGTTAATTTCACGTTCCCAGGTTTATAAACGCCATGAACATTACCAAATGATGCTGCAATCGTAAAACGTGGACTGATTTTAATAAGTTGTTCATACGCATACGCGACATCTTCGGGTTGAGTGTAAAGCGCGTCTTGATGCAAATGGCTGTTATCAACGCCATCTTCTTCGCCGCCCGTGCAACCGAGTTCGATTTCTAACGTCATACCCATTTTGCTCATGCGTTCCAAATAACGTCCACAAATTTCAATGTTTTCATGTAGCGATTCTTCGGATAAATCGAGCATGTGTGAACTGAAAAGCGGCTTTCCTGTTGCGGCAAAATGTTTTTCGCCTTCGTCTAGTAGCCCGTCAATCCACGGCAATAATTTTTTTGCTGCATGATCAGTGTGCAAAATAACGGGTATATCGTAATGTTTTGCAACACGATGAACGTGTTCAGCACCTGCAATCGCCCCTAAAATCGCCCCTTGTTGACCTTCGAGTTTCAAACCTTTACCAGCAACAAATTGTGCGCCGCCGTTTGAAAATTGCACAATGACGGCAGATTTTGATTTTGCCGCTGCTTCCAAAACCGCGTTAATCGAATCACTATTCACGACATTAACTGCGGGCAATGCCATTTTATTGGCTTTGCAAAATGCGAAAATCTTTTGTACATCATCGCCTGTAACTACACCTGCGCTGACAATATCGGATAATTTTTGAACCATAAGAATCTCCAGTTAAAACAGTGAAAAATTGAAATGAATGATAGGCGCGAATTTATCCACGCAGTTTAATCATAACGGCTTTCGGCTTAAACACAATCAGCGTTCAAAACAGATATAATAAAATCCTAAAATTTAACCAAAAGTGAGTTGATTATGTGTTTAGCCGTTCCTGCCAAAATTGTAAGTTTAAACGTCGCTGTTGATGATTTATTTCGCACTGGAAATGTTGATTTTTCAGGCGTACAAAAAGAAATTAGTTTGGCTTATGTTCCTGAAGCGCAGATTGGTGATTATGTGATTGTTCATGCAGGTTTTGCGCTTTCGGTTTTGGATGAAAATGAAGCCTTAGCCAGTTTGCAAGCCTTTCAAGATTTAGCTGATTTTCAGGCAGATTTATGAATTACACACAAGCGTTTCGTAATCCAGAACTTGCACAGCAATGGGTGAGTGCAATCAAATCGTTGGCGACCCAGAAATGGCGAATTATGGAAGTGTGTGGCGGTCAAACGCACAGTATTATTAAATACGGTATTGACCAATTGCTTGCTGATGACATTGAATTAATTCATGGACCTGGTTGTCCAGTTTGTGTCACCCCATTGGCATATATCGATAAGGCATTAGCAATTGCCGCACAGCCAAATGTAATTTTTTGTTCTTTTGGCGATATGTTGCGCGTGCCGAGTTCACATCAAGATTTGTTAAGTTTAAAAGCGCGAGGGGCGGATATTCGGATTGTTTATTCGCCATTGGATGCGTTGACAATTGCAGAACAATCGCCTGATAAAGAAGTCGTTTTTTTTGGCGTGGGTTTTGAAACTACTGCACCGACGACAGCATTGGCGGCGTATCAAGCAAAGCTAAAACATCTTAAAAACTTTTCATTATTAATTTGCCACGTTCGCGTTCCACCTGTAATGCAAGCATTATTGGCGACAGAAAATTATCGTGTGCAAGGTTTTTTGGGGGCAGGGCATGTTTGTTCGATTATGGGTTTTCATGAATATACGCCGATTAGCTTGCAACATAAAATGCCGATTGTCATTACTGGATTTGAACCAGTTGATATTTTGCAAGGCATTTATGGTTGTGTGAAACAGCTCGAAGAAGGGCGTTTTGTGGTCGAAAATCAATATGCCCGAATCGTCAAAGAAGCGGGGAATTTACCTGCCCAAGCCTTGATGCAAAAAGTATTTAACGTCGTGAATCGAAATTGGCGCGGTTTAGGTGAAATTGCAAACAGCGGTTTGGCGTTAAGTACAGAATATGACGATTGGAATGCTGAAAATCGTTTTTCAGTTGGTGAAATTAACACGTTAGAACCTATCGAATGCAGAAGCGGTGACGTATTACAAGGATTGATAAAACCTGTCGAATGTGCAGAATTTGGTAAAAACTGCACACCAGAACACCCACTTGGTGCGACAATGGTTTCCACGGAAGGCGCATGTGCAGCGTACTATCGTTATAGACAAATATAAAAATTATAAAATTGCATTCATTTTTTTAGGAGGGCTTACCACTATGCCTATGAACACTGGATTTTTACTTCAATTTATTCAGCTTGCCTCACCATTTTGGCAATCCGAAAATAAAACCACCATTCGCCGCTTAACGTTGGCGTTATTTGCTTTAACGCTGATTCAAATTGTAGTCGCCGTTGTTATTACTGAATGGAGCGCGAACTTATTTAATGCACTTGAGCAGCGTTCAATGTCGGGTGTATTGACACAAGTTGGAATGATTGTTTTGATTTTTATTGCCAATATCGCGGTGACAGTGACACATTTTAAAGTGAAGCGAACATTGCAACTTGACTGGCGGAATTGGCTTACTGCAAAGTTAATTGCTCAATGGATGAGTGACGGACGACATTATTTAGTAACACATATTCAAAGTGAAAATATTGCTAATAATCCCGACGGGCGTATTGCTGAAGATGTTCGTATTGCAACAGAATCGGCGATTGATTTAGCGCATTCTTTAATTTTTTGTTCATTACTTTTGGTCAGTTTTAGCAAAATTTTGTGGACATTATCTGGCGTTATTACGCTAAATTTTGGACTTTTTGAAATCCCAATTCACGGACATTTAGTTTGGTTGGCGATGCTTTATGCAACGGGTGCATCTATTTTAGGATGGTGGATTGGTCGCCCATTAACGCAAGCGACAAATAATCGTCAAAATGTCGAAGCTAACTTCCGATTTGGTTTAGTAAATGCGCGTGAAAATTCGCTCGCTATTTCATTGGTACATGGTGAACACACAGAACAAAAACGTTTTTACGAACTTTTCAACGATATTATTGATGCGTGGAAACGACAAACAGATGCTTGGTCACATATTTTCATGTTCTCGTCTGGGCATTCGGTTTTGCTAATGGCATTTCCAATTTTAGTTTCTGCACCACGATTTGTGTTGGGTAGTATTTCTTTAGGTGGACTAATGCAATCAGCACAAGCCTTTCAACAAATGGCTTCGGCATTATCTTGGCCTGTTGATAATATGGCGAAAATTGCCGAATGGCGGGCTTCAGTAGAACGTGTTTTAAGTTTAGTTCATGCTTTAGATACATTAGAACAGGAAATTTCTTATCGCGATCCACATCGAATTCAACGCATTCAAACTGACAAGCAAGTATTGAAATTAAGTGACTTGTGTATTGTTCGCTTAGATGGCGTGGTTTGTATGCACAAAATAAATTTAGACATCAAAATGGGAGAACGCGTTTTAATCGTTGGCAATGCGTTTACAGGTTCAAAACTTTTTAAGGCAATCGTCGGATTTTGGCCTTGGGGTGAGGGAAAAATTGAATTGCCTAACGATGAAGTCGTTTTTGTTCCGCCACGTCCATATTTACCAATCGGCACGTTACGCGCAGCTATTTGTTATCCGCTCACTGTTTCAGAAATAAATCAAAATGAATTAGTAGAAAAGTTGATAGTAGTTGGCTTGAATGATTTGTGTGAAAACTTAGATGAACATATTGAAAGCTGGGATGCGACTTTATCACGCGAACAACAGCAACGTTTAGGGATTGTGCGTTTGTTGTTGCAAAAACCAAAATGGATTTTATTGCAACAAGCATTTGATTCACTCGATTCAGATGACGAAATTGCAATGTTGCGTTTAATTTGCCAAGAATTACCGAAGTCGGCGATTTTAACAATTACGCATGAATCACGCGCCGAAGCCTTCCATCAGCGCAAAATCACACTATAACGAGGCATTTACAATGACACAAAAAATAGAACAAGCACGCGGTAAAAAATTGCGCGGCGTGAATTTAGGTGGCTGGTTGGTATTAGAAAAATGGATGACACCGAGCATTTTTGAAGGTTTAGATGCCACCGATGAAACCACGTTTTGTGCTGAATTAGGTGATAAAGCAGACACGGTTTTAAAAGCGCATTGGAACAGCTTTATTACGCGCGATGATTTTCAATGGTTGTCGGAACGCGGCATTAACGCGGTTCGTATTCCTGTTGGACATTGGATTTTTGGTGCGGATTATCCCTATCATCGCAGTTACGGCGAGCATAAACATCCGTTTGTGATTGGTGGCATTGAAATTTTAGATAAAGCCTTCGATTGGGCGGAAGAATTTGGCTTAAACATCGTCGTTGATTTGCACGCTGCACCAGGTTGTCAAAATGGTTTTGATAATGGTGGCATTAAAGATGTGTGCGAATGGCACACGGAAGAAGTTTATTTAAAGCATTCGCTGAATGTGTTGGAAAAACTTGCAGAACGTTATTCAAATCGTCCTGCATTGCACGCGATTGAAGTTTTAAATGAACCGCGTTGGGACGTGCCAACTGATTATTTGAAAAATTACAATACGCTGGCATATCAACGCATTCGCAAGCATTGTTCGCCTGATAAAGTCGCGGTGGTTTTTCATGATGGTTTTCGGTCGTTCCGCGAATACATTGGTTTTATGCCTGAGCCAGAATTTCAAAATGTGGTTTTTGATATGCACCGTTATCAATGTTTTGAACGCGCCGATATTGATTCGGATATTTACACGCATATTCACAAAGCCAGCGGCGAATGGAAACAAGAAGCGGATGATGTTATTCACGAGTTGAAACAGCAAACCTATTTGGGTGAATGGAGTTTAGGATTGGATTTAAAAGTAGTTTCACTTTGGGCGGAAGGTCCTTTCAATCATGCGTTAGAAACAATGGATGATTTTCAAATGAATGTCGCTTATCGTGGTTATGCGGCGGCGCAATTAGCGACGTTTGAAAAATATCTTGGCTGGTTTTTCTGGAGTTATAAAACCGAAACAACGCCAGCGTGGTGTTTCCGAGATTGTGTAAATAACGGTTGGTTGCCGAATAAATTCGACTAATCCAACACGCCATCGACGTAAAACCAACGTCCAGCGATTTTTTTAAAGCGGCTGATTTCGTGCATCAGCCGCCCTTCGTTGTCTTGCACATAAAAGGCATTAAATTCCACTCTCCCTTTATCATCTTTCGCGCCACCTTTTTTGGTATTCAAAATTTCCAGTTTTTGCCACGTTGTATTATCTTGCGAAAAATCGAGTTCTTTCGGGCGCGTGGTTTTGTGCCATGTTGCCAATAAATAATCTGCGTTTTGTAATACATACGCGCTGTAACGTGACCGCATTAAGGCTTGAGCTGTAACGGGAAAATGTGTGCCATTGTGAAACGGTTGGCAGCATTCAGTGTAATTTTCAGTTGAACCGCATGGACAAAGGCTTGAATCAGAAATGGTCATAATTTTTGCTCCAAAATAAATTCCCACTGTGTTTCGGTGACGGGCAAAATTGATAACCGATTGCCGCGTTGAACTAATTGGAAATCGGCTAATTCAGTTCGTTTTTTTAGTTCATGTAACGTAATTATGCGCTCAAATTTTTCAACAAACTGCACATCGACGCGCCACCAACGTGGCTTTTCAAGGGTACTTTTTGAATCAAAATACGGACTTTTTTCATCGAATGCGCTGTCATCAACATAAGCCGAATTTACGATTTTCATTATGCCAACAATGCCCGCTTCTTTGCAGTTTGAATGATAAAAAAACGCTAAATCGTCACATTCCATTTCGCGCATAAAATTTCGCGCTTGATAATTTCGCACGCCTTCCCACGGTTCTGTTTGATTCGGACGCGATATTAAATCATCAATGCTAAATACATTCGGTTCAGATTTCATTAGCCAGAATCGCATCGTTATTTCGCCAAGTAAGTGTAAGAATTTAAACCTGCGAGCAATTCATTTTCATAATTTTGTTTTTCTGAATCGGTTAAATCGCTAGCCGCTAATTTTTCCCGATACGCTTCCATCAATTCATCGCTGCTGATGTGAACGTAATCCAATAATTCTGAAACGTCTTCGCCTTCTTGCAAATCTTCAAAATGGTAGCCATTTTCGTCGAGTTTGATATTTATCGAATGCGTGTCGCCGAATAAATTGTGCATATCGCCTAAAATTTCTTGATACGCGCCCAACATAAAAAAGCCAATCAAATACGGTTTTTCAGCATCGATTTCATGAATCGGCAAGGTGTTTTCTAAATTTTGTCCATCAATATAACAATCAATTCGACCGTCCGAATCACAGGTTAAATCTTGAATTACTGCGCGGCGCGTTGGCGTTTCATTCAATCGGTGAATTGGCATAATTGGAAAAATTTGGTCAATTCCCCATACGTCTGGCAACGATTGAAACAATGAAAAATTGCAGAAAATTTTGTCTGCCAATTTTTCATTTAATTCATCTAAAATCGTTTCTTCACTCTGATTTTTTGGGTTTAATTGGGTTTGAATTTTTTGGCACAGCAGCGCGTACATATTTTCCGCTTGCGCTAAATTTGCCAACGAACATTGGTCTTGAGCAAACTTTTCACGCGCTTGCGCTAAATCAAAATGTGCGTCGTGATACGCTTCAACAGGATTTTGAATGGCAAGTAATTTTTCCAATTCGGCTTCGTTGCGATAAATCGATTCAATGTCGGTCACGTCAGTAATTAACACCGCATGATGCGCGGTCAAAGCTCGTCCCGATTCAGTAAAAATATCGGGTTGCGGCACATTTTTTTCGGCACACACTTCGGCAAAACCACGCACGATATTAAGCGCGTATTCATTCAAACTGTAATTGATGGACGATTCGCGACGTGATTTACTGCCATCATAATCCACACCCAAACCGCCGCCTGTATCAACAATTTCAATTTCTGCGCCCAAACGGTGTAATTCAACATAAAACTGCCCCGCTTCTTTAAGCGCGATTTTAATGTCGTGAATGTTGGCGATTTGTGAACCCATGTGAAAGTGCATCAATTTTAATGCGCTCAACATATCGGCTTGTTTCAAACGTTCAACGAGTTGTAAAAGTTCATGCGCGTGCAGACCAAATTTTGATTTTTCACCGCCGCTGTTTTGCCATTTTCCCGCGCTGATACTCGATAAACGTACTCGCACGCCCATTTGTGGCATCACGTTTAATTTTGCGGCTTCGTCAATAATCAATTCGAGTTCGAGCGGTTTTTCAATCACTAAATTGACATTCAAGCCCATTTTCAAACCAATCAACGCTAATCGAATATAGGCGCGGTCTTTGTAACCATTGCAAACAATCACGCCGTTTTTCGATTTCGATAACGCCATAATCGCTAATAATTCAGGCTTACTTCCCGCTTCTAATCCGATATTTTCCGCCGCCAAAATACCTTCAACGACTTTCCGTTGTTGATTCACTTTAATCGGATAAACAGGCGTGTAACTGCCTTGATAGTTCAATGTTTCACGCGCTTTTTGAAATGCGGCATCTAAACGTGTGGCGCGATCTTTTAAAATATCCGTAAAACGAACTAAAACAGGTAATGCTAAATTTTTATCATTCAACGATTGCGCGATTTCATATAAATCAATTTCAATGGTTTTATCTGCGCTGGGTTTCACGCACACATTTCCTTTTTCATTGATTGAAAAATAACCGTCGCCCCATGAATCGATAGCGTAAGTTTTAGCAGATTGTTTGAGTATTGAATTCATTTTGTTTCCTGCGTTTTTGCTTGTAAAAATTCTAAAATATCTTCGTTTTGCACGCGGTTATAAATCGCTTCAACCGATAGCGTTAGATTAATCGATTCAAATGTCACATCATCACCCAAAAAATAACGTTCTGAAATCCAATGATTATTTCTGCGGCACACTTCGACTTCCGCAAAATCTTGTTCGATTAAAACGTATTCCAGCAAACTCGGCAGAGTTTTGTACGCCGCCATTTTGATAGTTTGATCTGTTTTACGGGTATTTTTTGATAAGACTTCGACGATGATTAGCGGTTTGTCGGTGTAGTAATCGTGACCATTTTCATCGTCGCAAGCGACTAAAACGTCGGGATAGAAAAATTTATTATTCACTTTGACTTTCATATCGGCGGAAAAGGGAATGCAACGTGTTCCCTCTAATTGCGCCATGAATGCAAATAATACATTACTAGTCACCAAGTTATGACTACGATTTGCACCAGCCATTGCCCACACTTCACCTTCAATATATTCGTGTCTAATTTCGCTGATTTTTTCACCTTCCAAATACTCATCTTCGCTAATGTAATTTACCGCATATTTTAAATTCATAATTTTGTCCTTTTTGTCCGCAGGTTTTGCGACGAATTCTAACATAGCACAACATTCAAGAATTTTTGACGACAGTCGATACAAATTATAGTTGTTGTAAAGTCACGACTTAATTACAATTCTACAACAACAATAATGATTCTGTTGCGTTGTCACTAAAATGTCATTGAAAAGTCATTAGACTGTCATTTAAATTTTTTAACCTAACCCAAATTTTTAACTTCTTCACTTATTTTGAGAAACTCATGAAATTATCAAAACTCACTTTGGCAGTTGCTACAGTTTTAACTGCTAGTTTCACAACGTCAGCATTCGCAATGGTTTTATACGTTGATAGTAAAACCAAACAACTTTACACCGAAGCAGGTCCAGGCAGACAAATCTTAGGTTCATTTGAACAAGTTCAAGAAGGCGTGCCAGTCAAAAGTGGTGGTGACGTTTCTGAATTACGCGGCAAATTAGAATTACAAGATAACCAAATCAAAGCCTTAGAAGAACACGCTAAAGAATCTCACGAAGAAGGCATGGTTGAAATCAAAAAAGACGGCGGCATCGAATTCAAAAGCCGTGACGGTAATTTCAAAATGGCAGTCAATGGACGTTTGCAAGTCGATTCGCAAATGAACGTGAATCAAGATTTACCTGGCTCAGGTGGTGGAAGCCCTGGAAATCCAACGGGTAGCGGTTACGCGGCAGATTCATTTACTGGCACCCCCGCTACTTTAGTACCAGGAATGCCGGCAACACTAAATGACGGTGCCGGTTTACGTCGCGCTCGAATTGGGGTTGAAGGAACGTTTTTCAAAAATACCGATTTCAAATTTGAATACGATTTCACTCGCGGCAATGGTTTGAATGCTGGTGGTATTACAGACGCTTACATCAGACAGAATTTTTCTAAACCATTTTCGGTTAAAGTCGGTGCGTTTAAAGAACCCTTCAGTATGGAAGAAGCAACTAGCAACCGTTACACCACATTCATCGAACGTAACATGGCAACTAACACATTTGTTGATAACTTGAATACTTACAAAGTGGGTATTGGTGCTAATTACGCTGAAGAACGTTGGGGCGTGGCGACTTCGTTACAAACTGAAGGTGTTGGTGGCTACAACAACGCTTATGGTTCTAATAACAAATTTGATTCGGCAACATCTGGCAGTGCGATTAACTCTAACGGTGGTGTGAATCGTAATGGTGGCGGCGGTGACACGGGTTGGGAAGTCAACGCGCGTGTAACAGGTATGCCTTGGATGGAAAGCAAAACGAAATTCTTACACATCGGTACTTCTGGTTCGTATATCAACGTCAACAACAATTACAAATCTGACGGTTCTTTCAGTAACGGCGGGATTGTTTTCGCAAACGGTCTTGGCAGTAACGTCGATCGCTCTGGTGTGTTAAGTACGTCGAATCTAACTTCAGGGGCTAAAGGCACAGCAACACAACGTCAAGCAGAATATCTGACTCGTTATGGTGCTGAATCGGCTTTAGTTTATGGTCCTTTCTCAGCTCAAGGCGAATACATTCAAACGGATATTTCAGGCAAAGGTTATAACGATGAATCTTTGAGTGGCTACTATGGTTATATGACTTACTTCTTAACTGGTGAATCGCGTAATTACAAAAGCACAACTGGCGCGTGGGATAGAATTAAACCAACACGCAACTTTGATATGAAAGGTGGCTGGGGTGCATGGGAAATCGCATCAGGTTACGATTCAATCAATTTGAATGACGGCGTGATTAAAGGTGGTCGTGTATCAACAGCGAAATTGGGTGTGAATTGGTATCCAAATCCACACGTTCGCGTAATGACTAATTATGTTCATGCTTTGGACATCAATACAGGTGGAAGCAAAGGTAATACAGCGTTCAACAACGCTGATTTAGACATCATTGAAACGCGCGTACAGTTAGATTGGTAAGTTCAAAAGTTAAGGTTCATTAGCCTCATGCCTCGCTGATTTTAATCAGCGGGGCTTTTTTTCGCCGTCAAAATCAATTATTCAATCGGCAAAATTAAATAATCTGTCCATTTTCTTTCGCCTGTTGCTTCTTCGGGTGTAGGTAATAATTTGTCATTCCAGCCTCCGCCTAATGCTTTTATCAAAAAAACAGAAGCCATTAGTTGTTCACCTTTCAACAAAACCGCTGTTTGACGATTTGATAACGTAGCGGTTTGTGCGGTCATGACATTCAAATAACTAATCGTTCCAGCTTGATATTGATTGGTTGTGAGTATCAATGCCTGATTTGCCGCCTCAACCGCTTTATTTTGCGTTTCGATCTCTTCTTTTAGAATTTGTAATGCCGCTAAGTTGTCTTCCACTTCTTGAAAACCTGTTAAAACTGTTTGGCGATATGCGGCAACACTCGCATCAAAACCATCAATGGCTTGTTTATATTGAGCATTTTTAGTTCCACCATCAAACACCGTCATTGCCGCTCCCGCAGGACCTAATGCCCAATAACGCCTCGCCATCGTGAATAAAGTAGTTATGTCGGTGCTTTGAAAACCATTGCTTGCCGCTAAATTTAACGTCGGATAATAAGCTGCTTTCGCCACACTGATTTGAGCATTTGCCGCCGAAATTTTGCGTTCAGCCGCTGCAATGTCGGGACGACGTTCTAATAATTCTGAAGGTAAAATAACAGGAATTACAGGCGGTTTTACATCTAAAGATGATAGATTTAAGGATAATTCAGCAGGTGTTTTGCCAATTAAAACTGCAATCGCGTGTTCTAATTTTGCGCGTGCTATCCCTAAATTTATCGATTGAGCGCGAATAGATTCAAGTTGCGTTTGCGCTTGCATCACATCGCTTTTTGCAACGATGCCAACCGCATAACGATTTTTGATAATGTCTAAAGTTTTACTGTAAGCAAGCGCAGTTTCATCGAGTAACAATTTTTGAGAATCTAATACTTTGATTTGGAAATAATTTTGTGCGAGCGTGGCTTGCGTTGAAAGTTGCAGAGCTTGCAACGTCGCGGCACTGGCTTGAGCATTTCCTGTATTGGTTTCAACTTGTCGCGCTACACTCCCCCACAAATCAGGTTCCCATGCAATGCTCGCGGCTGTGCCAAATAAATTCCGAATTCCAGATACCGCCACATTTTGACCTGTTGCCGCTTGAAAACGGCTGGTTGTTCCCGTCATATTAAAAATCGGCAAAAAAGACGATTGCGCGGCTTGCACTAAATGTTGCGCTTGGTGATATTGCGCTTCCGCTTGAATGATTGATTGATTCGCGCTCGCCACTTGTTCTTCTAATTCATTAAGACGCGCATCATTAAAAATTTCCCACCATTTACTCGGCAACGTTGCGTCACGCGGTTGAGCTTGTTTCCAACCTTTCGCTTCTTTGAATTCATTAGAAATTATCGCTTCTGGTTTAACGTAATCAGGTCCAACCACGCAGCCCGTTAATTGCGTGATAAACAACGTATAAACAAATCCTTTTTTAGTGTGAAAATTCATAAAACCTTAAACAGTACGGTTAAAAAACGGGCGATGAAACCACAATCGAAATCGGTCAAGATACAAATAAACCACAGGCGTTGTGTATAACGTGAGCATTTGGCTAAAAATTAAACCGCCGACAATCGAAATGCCTAACGGCTGACGTAATTCTGCACCGTAACCTGTTCCAAAAGCCAAAGGCAATGCACCAAATAACGCCGCTAACGTGGTCATCAAAATCGGTCTAAAGCGCATCGAACAGGCTTTGAAAATTGCGTCAGCAGAAGATAAACCATGTTTGCGTTCCGCATCGAGTGCGAAATCAATCATCATAATGGCGTTTTTTTTCACAATGCCAATTAACAAAATAATCCCGATGATGCCAATAATGCCGAGTTCGCCGCCTGTGACCATTAACGCAATCAAAGCCCCAACGCCAGCCGAAGGCAACGTCGATAAAATTGTCAGCGGATGAATATAACTTTCATACAAAACGCCCAACACAATATAAATACTTACCAACGCGCCTAAAATTAGCCAAGGTTGATTTTTCAACGATTCTTGAAATGCTTTTGCCGAACCTTGAAAATTACCTTGAATTTCAGTTGGCACGCCAATTTCTCGCATGGTTTTTTCAATGATTTCGGTCGCTGTAGATAATGACGTGCCTTCTTTGAGATTAAATGACAGCGTTGCCGCCGCAAATTGCCCTTGATGATTCACCGTTAATGCGGTGTTCGTCGCAGTAAAATTTGCGACACTCGACAATGGAACTTGTGCATTGCCAATTTGTCCAACTGTTGCAGGCGGCACGCTGATATAAAGTTGTTTTAAGGCTTCGGGACTTTGCCAGTATTCGGGTGCGAGTTCCATCACAACGCGATATTGATTAAGTGGATTATAAATAACTGAAACCTGCCGTTGTCCAAACGCATCATTCAAACTGCTGTCAATCATGCCTTGATTGATGCCGTATCGCGCCGCCATTTCTCGATTTACCACTAAACTAATTTGTTGCCCTTTATCTTGTTGATTGGTATTCACGTCTTTTAATTCGGGCAATTTAGATAACGCTGCAAGCATTTTAGGTGTCCATTCGCGTAATAAATTTAAATCATCCGATTGCAAACTAAAATCGTACATGGAGGAAGAAGGTCGTCCGCCGATGCGTAATTCTTGCGAAGGATGCAAAAAGATTTTCGCTCCCGCAATGCGACTAAGATTTTCGCGCAAACGTGACATGACTTTATCAATTGGTTCACGTTCTTCATGCGGTTTTAATGCGACAAAAACCATTGCATTATTTGCATCGTTACCCGCAATTCCCACCACGTTATCAACAGCAGGATCTTTTCTAATTAGCTCGGTGAACTCGAATAATTTTTTTTGTAATGCCCAAAAAGATGTGCTTTGGTCTGCTTGAATTCCACCATTTAATCGTCCACCGTCTTGAGTTGGAAAAAAACCTTTATCAATCGCACCATACAAATAAACATTTAAACCAATCGTGCTAAATAAAATCAGCATCGTGATTCGGCTGTGACGTAATGCCCAACGTAACGAATGTTCATAACCTGTTTGCACAACATCAAAAAAACGTCCAATGCCTAAATAAACACGCCCATGATTCGGACTTTCTTTGTGCAACCAACGAGCGCAAAGCATGGGCGCAGTTGTTAAAGAAATAATTAACGACACCAAAACAGCAGCGGATAAAGTGACTGCAAATTCACGAAATAAACGCCCGACAATTCCGCCCATTAACAAAATCGGAATAAATACCGCGACTAATGACACGCTCATCGCTAACACAGTAAAACCGACTTCTTTTGTTGCTAGCAACGCCGCTTTAAATGGCGACACACCGTTTTCAATATGACGGCTGGTATTTTCTAAAACTACAATCGTGTCATCAACTACAAATCCTGTTGCAATCGTCAATGCCATTAACGATAAATTGTTTAAACTGTAATGAAAAAAATACATCACCGTACACGCACCAATTAGTGAGACAGGAACGGTGATAATCGGTACAAGTGCTGAACGAAAATTCCGTAAAAATACCAACACAACCAAAATTACCAACACAACTGAAATCAGCAAACTGTGTTCAACCTCATCAATTGATGCACGAATTGTCAGTGACCTATCCACCGCAATCGAAATATCAATTTCATCATTCATTGCTGCTCGTGCTTCAGGCAACAACGCTTTAATTTGATTCACTGTTTCAATAACATTTGCATCGGGTTGTTTGCGAATAATCAATAACACCGAGGGTTTGCCATCTTTCAAACCCGTGTTACGCAAATCTTCAACCGAATCTTCGACTTTCCCTAAATCTGAAATTCTGACCGCCGCGCCATTGCGATAACTCACAATGATTGGTGAATAATCTGCCGCAGTTCGCGCTTGGTCATTGGCTTGAACTTGCCAACGTTGCTGATTGTTTTCAATCACGCCTTTGGGTCGATTAACATTCGTTTGCGTAATTGCGACGCGAACTTCTTCAAGGCTAATTCCGTATTTATTCAGTGCGTTCGGATTTAATTCAACACGCACCGCAGGCAACGTTGCACCACCAAGTTGAACTTGACCTACACCCGAAACTTGCGACATTTTTTGCATCAAAATCGTTGAGGCTTTGTCGTACATTTGCCCACGATTTAATTTATTTGAGGTTAATGCCAAAATGATAATTGGCGAATCGGCTGGATTATCACGGCGATAATTTGGACGATTTGGCATTGTTGGTAACAAACTGGTTGCCGCATTGATAGCGGCTTGCACGTCACGCGATGCGCCGTTAATGTCACGGTCTAAATCAAATTGCAATGTGATTCGCGTTGAACCTGCATTGCTACTCGATGTCATTTCAGCAACGCCCGCAATCCGACCTAAAGCGCGTTCTAATGGTGTTGCAACGGTTGCTGCCATCGTTTCAGCACTTGCACCTGGTAATTGTGCTTGCACGGTAATTGTGGGGAAATCCACTTGCGGCAATGAGGCAACAGGTAAATTCAAAAACGCCAAAATACCACTCAAGGCAATCGCTAACGTTAATAAACTGGTCGCAACAGGACGATAGATGAAAAGTGCTGATAAATTCATGATTTATTGTTCACTTTCAAATGGTTCAGGTGGATTCAAATTTAAACCACGACTGACTTTTTTGGCTAAACCGTCCATCCATAAATAAATTACTGGCGTAGTGTAAAGCGTTAATAATTGACTGAGTAACAAACCACCCACCATCGTAATCCCTAATGGATGACGCAATTCTGAACCCACGCCACTTCCTAGCATCAATGGCAACGCGCCTAATAATGCGGCTAATGTGGTCATTAAAATCGGACGAAAACGTAATAAACACGCTTGAAAAATCGCATCAGCTGGCAACATTCCTTGTTTGCGTTCGGCTTCGAGCGCGAAATCAATCATCATAATCGCGTTTTTCTTGACGATACCAATCAACAAAATAATACCGATAATGCCGATAATACCTAAATCGTTATTTGAAATTATCAACGCGAGCAATGCACCCACACCTGCCGAAGGTAATGTTGAAAGAATCGTAATTGGGTGAATGTAACTTTCGTACAGCACGCCCAAAACAATATAAACCGTGACAATCGCCGCCAAAATTAGCCACAACGTATTATCGAGCGAGGCTTTAAACGCCAACGCCGCACCTTGATAATTAGTGCGAATACTTAACGGTAAATCAATCTCTTGTTTCACACGCTCAATGGCTTTTACCGCATCACCGAGCGAAGTATTCGGAGCTAAATTAAACGACAACGTGGCAACGGGAAATTGATTGAGATGATTGATAGAAAGCGGCGTAGCGCGTTCGGATAATTCGGCAATCGTAGATAATGAAACTTGTGTACCGTTACTCGATGGAATTCGCAAATCATTAAGCGATTCAGGGCGAATTTGTGACGCTGGGTCAACTTCAAGCACAACACGGTATTGATTTGATTGGGTGAAAATTGTCGAAACTAAACGCTGACCGTAAGCACTATAAAGTGCGTTATCAATCGCTGCTGTTGT
>JBAXMT010000028.1:0-16902 GCA_037134135.1 Methylococcaceae bacterium
ATTATCTCATTTCAACTCAGGTAATCGGGAAATTGTTTTTGACTGAATCCTTAGAAAGTGCCGTCGCAGCATTTCAGGGCGGTGCATTTGATTATTTACCAAAGCCATTTGATATTACAGACTTAATTGAGTTAACGCGCCGCGCTTATCTTCATTCGCAGCAACATGAAAATATCATGGATTCTGTTACATCAACACAAAATGTCATTTCAGATATTGTGGGTGAAGCTCCAGCTATGCAAGATGTTTTTCGAGCGATTGGACGTTTGGCTCGTTCGCAAATTACTGTGTTAATCAATGGAGAATCGGGAACGGGAAAAGAATTGGTTGCTAAAGCATTACATCGTCACAGTCCACGCAGTACAAAACCATTTATCGCGTTAAATATGGCGGCAATTCCGAAAGATTTAATGGAATCAGAATTATTTGGTCATGAGAAAGGCGCATTCACGGGTGCCGTTCAGCGTCGGGCTGGACGATTTGAACAAGCAAATGGTGGCACGCTATTTTTAGATGAAATTGGTGATATGCCCGCTGAATTGCAAACTCGTTTGTTGCGTGTATTGTCAGACGGCGAATTCTATCCTGTGGGTGCTTATGCTTCGACGAAAGTCGATGTGCGAATCATTGCCGCAACACATCAGAATTTAGAAGAACTTGTGAAACAAGGGCGTTTTCGTGATGATTTATTTCATCGTTTGAATGTGATTCGGATTCATATTCCACCGCTACGCGAACGCAAGCAAGATATTCCATTATTGCTTCGTTACTTTTTGCAGCAAGCGGCAAAAGAATTGGACATGGAAATTAAAGTGTTAAAGCCTAATGTGGAAGTATTTTTAAGTGCGTTAGATTGGCACGGCAATGTGCGGCAATTAGAAAATACTTGTCGATGGTTAACTGTAATGGCATCGGGACACGAAATTCATATTCACGATTTACCGCCCGAATTATTGGTAAAAAAAATGTCATTTGGTGACGATTGGGAAAGTTTATTACGCACTGCCATTGACCAACATTTGCGTGATAAAACTGCCGAAATTGCCAAGCAAATCATTCCAATCGTTGAAAGTATTTTGATTAAATCTGCATTAGATTTTACAGGTAATAAACGTCATGAAGCCGCTAATTTGTTGGGTTATGGACGTAATACGTTGACAAGGAAAGTGGCTGAATTAAACATTGATATTGGTGATTAAAGAAAAAAAATTTTCTGTCACACGCGCTGTAAAGATAGTGTGATACCATTCACGCCATTTTTTAATTGAGAAAAAACTATGAAAGCAACCGTTAAATGGGTAGATGGTGTGATGTTTGTCGGTGAATCTGGCAGCGGTCACGCAATAGTCATGGATGGTCCCCTTGATTTAGGGGGGCGAAATATGGGCATTCGCCCAATGGAAATGTTGTTATTGGGTGTCGGTGGATGTTCATCGTTTGACGTAGTACAAATCCTTCAAAAAGGACGCAATGATTTAATAAGTTGTGTTGCCGAATTAACGGCTGAACGGGTAGATGCAGTTCCCGCTGTTTTCAGTAAAATTCATTTACATTTTGTTGTGAGTGGACGTGATTTAAAACCTGCTGCGGTTGAACGCGCTGTAAAATTATCCGCAGAAAAATACTGTTCAGCGGCAATTATGTTAGGAAACGCAGGGGTCGAAATGACCCATGATTTTGAAGTTATCGAGGTTTAGAACATTGAATACAAAATTACAATTACACGGCTTTAATAATTTAACGAAGTCGCTCAGTTTTAACATTTATGACATTTGTTACGCACCAGCCGAGCAGCAACAGGCTTATATTGAGTATATCGATGAAGCCTATAATGCGGATAAATTGACACAAATTCTGAAGAATGTTGCTGAAATTATTGGCGCACAGATTTTGAATATCGCCCGTCAGGATTATGATCCGCAAGGGGCGAGCGTTACTATGTTGATTTCAGAAGGTGATTCGCCACCACCACCAAGTATGAATAGTCAATCGCCTGGTCCTCTACCTGAAACAGTGTTGGCGCATTTAGATAAAAGCCACATTACTGTTCACACTTACCCTGAAAGTCATCCAGATAGCGGTATTAGTACATTTCGTGCGGATATTGATGTTTCAACCTGTGGACGTATTTCGCCATTGAAAGCCCTGAATTATTTAATTCATAGTTTTGAATCGGACGTAGTCACAATGGATTATCGAGTGCGTGGATTTACTCGTGATATTGAAGGTAAAAAACTTTATATTGATCACACCATTACTTCTATTCAAGATTTTATTGCACCCGATACACAAGAAAATTACCAAATGATTGATGTAAATGTGTATCAAGAAAATATTTTCCACACAAAAATGATGTTGAAAAAAACAGAATTGGAAAATTATTTATTTGAAAAAGAATGTAATTTGTCAGCTGAGAAAAAAATCGAAATTGAGAAAAAGGTTCACAAAGAAGTAACTGAAATTTTTTATGGTCGAAATTATCGCTGACTATCTCTAAAAATGGCGCGATTTTCGCGCCATTTTTGTTTCAATTGACCAGTTGTTTTGCCAATAAAACAATCGGATGAATTATTGTCAAATCTTTTCCACGTTCCCGTAAACCCGCCGCAATGTGCAACGCACAACCGATATTTGAACTCACTAAATAATCGGTCGGTTTTTCAAGTGCCGTTTCAAGCAATTCGTTCAATAATGTTTGTGCCATTTTATCGTGTCGTAAACTGTAACTTCCCGCTGCACCACAACATTGCGTGGTTTCTGGTAAAGATGAAATATTTGCCTCTGGGATTTGTTTTAGTAATTTCAAAACACTTTTATCAGTTTTCAATACGTTTTTAAGCGTACACGGTGAATGCACGCAAATATTTGCCGCAAGTGGTTTTAAATTAAACTCGAATTGAGAAATAAAATGACTAATATCAACCACATTTGGCGCGTAATCTTTCAATGTACTTCCACAACCACTGGCAATCGTAATAATCGTTTGTAAATTTTCGTTCGCAAACGCCGTTTTATTTTGTTTCGCTAAACTTCTCGCGGTTGACGCATCGCCTTCATGCAACGCTAACGCGCCACAACAGGTTTGCGTTTCAGGTAAATACACATTAAAACCAATATGTGTCAAAACACTAATCGCTGCATTTACTGTTTCAGAATCAAGTAATTCTCCCATGCAACCCACAAATAACCCCACATCGCCTTTGACTTCATTTAACGCAGGATAATAGTTTTGTAACGGTTGAGATTCTTGATAATTCGGTACCAAACGCTCAATTCTCCCTAAACCAAATAATGTGGGTAAATGCAGAAAACGAGCTGTTTTTTGCAAATTATTTTTTTGATAAAACTTTAAACCCGATTTTGCCCAACGTTGGACGCGCTTATTTTCAGAAATCGTTTTTAGCAATTTCACTGAAAGCGGCGCAGCTTTTTCGTTATGCATTTCAGCGCGAAAATCATCAATCAATTTCGCATACTGTACAACGGCTGGACAGGCTTTTTCGCACGCACGACATAACAAACAATTATCAATGTGATCGAGTAAATTATTGGTCACATTTAAATTTTCACCTGCCCATGCTTGAATCAAGGCAATCCGCCCACGGGGTGACTCGTTTTCATTTTGAGTATGTGTATAAGTGGGACAATGCGGCGCACAAATCCCACATTTGACACAACTATCAGCAATCGCTAGTAATTCTTTTTTTGCATTAGTCATCTTCGTTCTCTGTGAATGAATCTAAGATTTGTTGATACTCTTCAAGTTTTGGACGGTATAAAAATACGCCTAAAGCGGCAATTCCCGTCAAAATGTGCAACGATCTAAAACCATCACCGAAATAAAATATCGTCGCGCCAAAACAGCCAATTATCAACATCATCGACATTGAAATCGTAATAGTTAACATATAGCGAATTTTTATAACGTGTTCTAAATTGGCGTTTGCTAAAAGTGGCATCGTTTGATTTAGACGCAAAAAAATATGACGCAACAAATTCGTCAATGGCAGCATTACAATCGATAAAACATAAAAAATGGTGCGCCAAAACAGTCTTGTTTCTTCAGCTAACAAATTTTGAAAAGTATAAAAGTGTGCAAAAGTAATACTTAAAATTAGCATCACAATAATAAAACTGGTGATGAACCAAGGTAAAAATAAAGGGGATTTCAAAAGTCTAACTCGTTGATGAATCTAAATGATGGCGTATTTTAAGCGGTAATGCGGGTTTTTGATAGGCAATAAAAAGCCCGCGAAAAGCGGGCTAACTTGAGTAATTATTTTTATTGTTATCTTGTCGTTCTAAGCAAATTACCCAGCGACGTGACTCAAGTGAAAGTATTTCTAACTATTTATTGTTATTGTTATTTAGCTTTATTTAAAAGCTACCTACCTAAATGCTTTCCTTCGAAAGCGGGCGCATTTTAGCCGCAATAAATAGATTGTGTCTATTTAAAAAACAGATTATTTCTAAAAAAATAAATACATTTCAATAAAGGTTAATAAATACAATTTAGTAGCGATTTTATGACCAATTGTTGAATTAATTTCACCGCCGCAAATAACGATGGATTTTTAGAAAGCGAAAATTGAGCCTTCAACGCTTTATATTCACGGATAACGCGATGGTATTTTATTTATTGCATTCAAATTCCACGGTACCGTTTCAATCGTACCTTCTAAATGATTTTCGGTTTTATCATCAAAATCACTTAAAAAATCTAAACCTGTTTGTGCTTCTACCGTGTCTATCGTCGTTACAAATTGCGACAATGGTTCTTTTCCAGTCACCGTTTGAGGCATGATAAACGCCAACACAAACGCAGGTTTGCTATCATTTTCTTCCGTCACATAAATTTTATAAAAGGCTTTTGGAATATCAATGTGCCATAACGAGGATGAAATTCTTTCAGCATTATTACCAAAAATAGGTCCTGTAATCACCCAAACTTTACCAAAGTTTTTCGCAAAAAATGAAAGCTCTGCTTCTTCCAAACGCTGCCAAACTTGTTGATTTAATTTTGGACGTTGCGGACTGATGTTCGTCATCAAAAAACTATCCGCTTGACCATATTTTCCATACAACACGCTCATCGCGTGATTTGGTGCATTATGCCCACGATCAAAGCCACTTTTAGTGTAATCATCGTGACTGACACGATTCAATCCCCGCAAGTCTGTTTGAAAACGCGAAGGGCGTTTTAAATGTGGAGCGTTATCAGCAACTGGCGTGAGTGCGTATTCAACCCATAAAGGATTTCCACGCAAATCCGAATAACCGACGATAAAACCGTTATTTCTCAACACCCGAAACCAACTATTTGTATTGAGAGCCGAAATAGCTTTCGGCTCACCTTGATACATCAACGCAGGTCGCGCCACCAACATTTCATAACCATAGCCACACAACAACAATGTCAATATGGGCATGATGACACGCGGATAGGCTTGAATGAATCGAATTACTGCTAAAATTTTATTCATTGTATCGACATTTAACCCAAACTTTTGCTCGCTAATTCAAACACATCGTTGGAAATATCTTTCGTGTCGATGATACGTTTTAATTGTGCTTTCATTAACGACTGACGCGCCTTATCAACTTTACGCCACGCGGTTAACGGCGTGACCATTCGAGACGCAACTTGTGGATTGATGGCGTTCAATTCCAAAATCACATCACCCAAAAACGCATAACCTTGACCATTTGCGGCATGAAAATGCACAGGATTGGTTTGCGAAAATGCACCGATTAACGAGCGCACGCGATTGGGGTTTTTCATATCAAACGCCGCGTGCGAACGTAAGTTTTGAACCGTTTCAAACGTATCCGTCTCAGGACTGCTCGCTTGCAACGCAAACCATTTATCAATCACCAACGGTTCATGTTGCCATTGTGCATAGAATTTTTCTAAACACGTTTCTTTTGCTGGGTGATTATTGTGAACAATCGCCACCAACGCCGCCATTTGGTCAGTCATATTTTTTGTATTTTCAAATTGCGATTTTGCAATTTCCACAGAATCCAATTTGCTCAAAAATGCCAAACAGGCATTTTTCACACGACGGCGACCAATCGCTTCGGGACTAAAATCACCTGATTCGTCTTTGTGATTTGCGGCGTAAATTGATTTAAATTGCGTTTCAAATTTTTCAGCAATCGTTTTCAAAATATATTCACGCACTTGATGAATGCCTTCAAAATCTACAATCGGCATACGTTCAGCTAAATAATTTTCAGACGGCAACGAAAGTAACAATGAAAAATACGCTAAATCATCAATTGGTGAAGTTAAAACTTTTTCAAATGTCGCCAACAAAATCGGATTCACGTCTGAATTCGGTGTTTTCACTAAATCCAAAATAATCTGTTCCACCAATTGTTGTGAAGCGTCCCAACGATTAAATGAATCGCTATCGTGTTGTGATAAAAACGCTAATTCTTCCAAACTGCGTGGCATTTCGATATTCACAGGCGCAGAAAATCCACGCAACATTGAAACAATCGGTGCAGATTCAAGGTTTTCAAAGACGAATGTTTGTTCCATTTCGTTGAATTGCAACAACGTTTCGGGCAATAAATCCGCGCCCGTTTCAGCGTTCAACAAACCAATTTTAATCGGAATCAACAACGGTTCAGTTTGATTTGGATAACTTTGTTTTAACGTCAGCGCGAACGTTTTTGCGGTTGAATTGTAATTCGTCGAAACATTCAAAACAGGCGTTCCTGCTTGTGAGTACCAGCGACGGAATTGGCTCAAATCTACGCCATTTGCGTCTTGCATTGCACTGACAAAATCATCACACGTTACGGCTTGTCCGTCGTGTCGTTCAAAATACAAATCACTGCCACGTCTAAAACCGTCTGCACCTAACAACGTGTGCAACATTCGCACGACTTCCGCGCCTTTTTCATAAACGGTTAGCGTGTAAAAATTATTGATTTCAATGTAAGCATCAGGGCGAACAGGATGCGCTAACGGACTGGCATCTTCGGCAAATTGGCGCGTGCGAAGTTGCGTCACATCTTCAATGCGTTTAACAGCGTGCGATGTTCTGTCAGCCGTGAACTCTTGGTCACGAAAAACCGTGAAACCTTCTTTTAAACTCAATTGAAACCAGTCACGGCAAGTGATTCGGTTGCCCGTCCAGTTGTGAAAATACTCGTGCGCGATTACGCCTTCGATTCCTTCATAATCAAAATCGGTCGCGGTATCAGGTCGCGCCAACACGAATTTGGTATTGAACACGTTTAAGCCTTTGTTTTCCATCGCGCCCATATTGAAATGGCTGACGGCAACAATCATGTACAAATCTAAATCGTATTCACGTCCATAAACCGCTTCATCCCAGCGCATGGCGTGTTTCAACGATTGCATGGCGTGAGCGCATTTATCTTTGTCGTGCGCTTCGATAAAAATTTCTAGCTCAATTTCACGTCCCGATTGCGTGGTAAATGTGTCGGCGACGCATTCCAATTGACCCGCAACCAGCGCGAACAAATAACACGGTTTCGCAAACGGGTCGTTCCACGTTACCCAATGTTGGTTATTTTCAAATTTACCGCTGGCGATTTTATTACCGTTTGAAAGCAAAACGGGGAATTCGGTTTTATCCGCCACAATCGTAACGGTAAATTTCGTCATCACGTCGGGACGGTCGAGGAAATAAGTGATTTTACGAAACCCTTCCGCTTCACATTGCGTGCAGAGCATTCCGTTCGATAAATACAAGCCTTCGAGCGCGGTATTTTCTTTCGGGTTAATCGTGTTTTCGATAATTAACGTGAACGTTTCTGGTACATTTGAAATCGTTAATGTTTCAGGTGTTAAAACGTAATCGCTCAGTTCAGTTTCATTCAATACGACACGATTCAAAATCAATTTTTCACCGTGTAAAACTAAATCAGCGGCTTGATTTTTACTTTCTAAATTACGTTGGAAAGTCAGCGTTGAAAGCACTTTCGTATTTTCAGCGTCGAGCAGAAAATGCAGTTTTACGTCGTGAATTAAAAATTCAGGAACGGTGTAATCTTCGCGGCGAATGGTTTTAGGTGTTTGAATGGTCATAATTTTTTCAAAAATAAAAGTTAAAAGGCGATTAAGTTTAGCGAATAATTTAATTATTCCCGATAACTAGCGCACGCGCTGGCGGTTTCCCAAAGTGCGACCTCGGTAACATGAAAGCCATTCGCTTGCAAATGCTTGAAAATCATTTTACTCAATACTTCGGCGGTTGGGTGTTCTTCGAGAACTAAAAAACGTTCGTTATTTTGAATCAACGCAGGAATAATCGGATCATCTTTATGCAGCAGAAAATTGTGATCGAGTTGTGTATTTACATAATTTTTGACGCAGTCTTTTACGTCTGAAAAATCACACACCATACTTTGATCATTCAAATTTTCATGCGTAATCGAAATCGCCGCTTTCACACTATGCCCATGTAAATTCCGACATTTTCCGCCGTGATTCATCAAGCGATGTCCGTAACAAAAATAGACTTCTTTCGTAATCGTAAACATTTTTAACCCTTAATAGTTTTAATTTTTGTGGCAATTTCATATTCACCATCAGTAAGCGGTTCAACACGAACTACTTCGACAAATGCTGTAAATGCTGGGGTGATTGAATTTTGTGGCGTAATGTTTATTTCCAAAGCTTTACCTTCGTCACAAGATTTCAGAGCAATAAAAAATATCCCCGAACCACTTAACGAAAGACACCGCGCAGCATGAAATTCGTCGGCATCGACTAATCGATAACGCATATCACTGTTTACATCGATACGCATGAAAGCACGTTTTTCGTCGTATGACATTCAAATTATCCTGTTTTAAACCATGAATGCGCGAAATTTTACTATAAAATGACGGTCTATATTTTTACCTTTTCACTTTTGAGAATTTTGTATGAAAAAAGCCATTGTTTTAACAGGAATCACGACAACAGGAACACCGCATTTGGGCAATTATGTCGGTGCGATTCGTCCTGCGATTAACCTCAGTGAAAATACTAATGTCACGCCATTTTATTTTCTCGCAGATTATCACGCGCTAATTAAATGCCAAGAACCTGAACGGGTGCGTCAATCGAGTTTAGAAATCGCCGCAACGTGGTTGGCGTTGGGGTTAGATACGAATAACGCTGTTTTTTATCGTCAATCAGATGTGCCTGAAATTTTGGAATTAACGTGGTTATTGACCTGTGTCACGTCGAAAGGCTTGATGAATCGTTCGCACGCTTATAAAGCCGCCGTTGCAGAAAATGAAGAAGATGATGCTGACAAAGGCGTTACGATGGGTCTGTTTAGTTATCCGATTTTGATGGCAGCGGATATTTTATTATTCAATGCCAATAAAGTTCCCGTCGGCAAAGACCAGCTACAACATATTGAAATGGCGCGTGATATTGGCGCAAGATTTAACCACATTTACGGTGAACATTTCGCTTTACCCGAAGCCGTGATTGATGAGCAAGGTGCAATTTTACAAGGTTTGGACGGGCGAAAAATGAGCAAAAGTTATCAAAATACAATTCCGTTATTTGAACCAGAAAAGAAATTGAAAAAACTGATTAACAAAATAAAAACTAATTCGCTCGAACCGCATGAACCTAAAGATACCAACGATTGCACGTTGTTTAGTCTATACAAAGCGTTTGCGAATGCTGATGAAGTCGATGAAGTGGCGAAATGCTATGCGGAAGGCATCGGTTGGGGTGAAATGAAAGCGATTTTATTTGAAAAAGTGAATGCCGAAGTTGCGCCAGCGCGTGAACGTTACGAAGCGTTATTGTTGCAACCCAATCACATTGAAGAACAATTACAAATTGGTGCGGAAAAAGCACGAGCGATTAGTCAGCCGTTTATTGCTCAATTACGCGAGGCGGTGGGGATTTCAAAATTTTAAAACAAAAAAGGGGCGAATAAATTTGCGCCTTTTTTAAAGTCCAAAACCCAAAAAGGCTGAAATTATTTCAGCCTTTTTAAACGCTTATCTATTTTACGGGCGTGTAAAGATTATTAAACATTCTCACAACGACAAACAACATTGTTTTCGTTAAATCCAACATTGAATCGTGATAATCGTCACCTGAATTTTTCGCGTAATCATCAACCGCCATATTCATAAACTCGACTAAACCCGTTTGAATAAATTCGCCTTCTTTGGGTTTAAAAAAATCTTCACGCATTTTTTTAGCGGCTTTGTCGCTGACGTGATTCGACGTTAATAATGGTGCAAGTTCTTTATCTAATAACTTCGCTTGGCTTTCAATCCATAACGGATCATCGTTACAATTCGGCATTTTTCCAAACGCTTTCGTATAAACACATAACACGTCAAAACATAAATCCGCGAAATGTTGAGCCAAATTTTGGTATTTTATTTCACTGCTTTGATTGTCGATAACCGATGGAAAAACATTGAATAACGTGGTTGAAAACATCGGCTGATCAATTTCAAATTGAATCAAAATATGTCTACCTTGTTCTTCATCAACACTACGCGCATATTCCAAAGCTTCAAAAAGTTCGCGTTCAATAAGTTCGTGCATAACAGTCCTAAGTTAAATTATAAATTCGCCCATTGCGGCAACAATCGCATCGCCCATTTCAATCGTGCCAGCTTTGGTATTTGGGTTTAAATCGGGTGTAACAAAAATGCCTTCATTCACGACTTTTTCAACCGCCGTTTTAATTTTTTCAGCCGCTTCATGTTCACCGATATGATGCAACATCATCACGCCCGCCATAATCACAGCTGTTGGATTCGCTTTATTTTGCCCTGCAATATCAGGCGCACTGCCGTGAACTGCTTCAAATAACGCGGCATCTTTACCGATATTCGCGCCAGCAATTAAACCTAAACCGCCCACTAAACCAGCGGTTAAATCTGACAAAATATCGCCAAACATATTTGTACAAACAATCACGTCGAATTTTTGTGGATTCATGACCATGTGCATACACGCTGCATCAATAATCACGTCTTCAAATTGAATATCGGGATAACGTGCTGCCGTTTCACGAGCAATGTCTAAAAACAAACCTTGTGTGTATTTTAAAATGTTGGCTTTGTGGCAAACGGTGACTTTTTTACGTCCATTATCTCGCGCATATTGAAACGCATAATCAATAATACGTTCTGAGGCGACACGCGTAACCACTGCGATACTTTCTGCAATATCTTTTTTAGGTGTTAAATAATGTTCCAAACCCGCGTAAAGTCCTTCGGTATTTTCACGCACAATTACAATATCAACATTTTCGTAGCGCGTGTTCACGCCTTTCCAACTTTTTGCGGGACGAACATTTGCGTATAAATCGTATTTTTGACGTAACGTGACGTTAATACTTCTAAAACCCGCACCAATCGGTGTTGTTAAAGGCCCTTTGAATGCCAATCGTGTACGATCAATCGATGCCATCGTTTCTTCGGGAATCGGAGTGCCGAAAACTTCAAACGCTCCCAAACCTGCGTGTGTTTCTTCCCAGTTAATTTTTGCGCCCGAAGCGTTAATGATTTTTACTGCTTCGTCCATAATTGATGGACCAATGCCGTCGCCTTTAATAAGGGTTACGTTGTGCATGATTTTTCCTATAGTTTATAAAATGAAGTGAATCGCTTTTTTTAGCGTGTGGCATTTTACCGTAATACACGCTGTTTTTTTGAAATTAAATAACCTGTCGATTCGCAATAATATCTTCCACTACCGACGAATCCGCAAGCGTTGAAATATCGCCTAAATTATCCAATTCATTCGCGGCAATTTTTCGCAGAATTCGCCGCATAATTTTCCCCGAACGGGTTTTGGGTAAATTTAGCGACCATTGAATGACATCAATTGTCGCAATCGCGCCAATTTCATTACGAACCAATTTCACCAATTCTTTTTTCAATTCGTCTGTTGGTTGTGTGTCGTGTTTCAACGAAACGAAAGCGTAAATCCCCTGCCCTTTTATCGTGTGCGGGAAACCGACAACCGCTGATTCGGCAACGTGTTCGTGTAAATCGAGAGCATCTTCAATTTCAGCCGTTCCCATTCGATGTCCCGACACATTCAACACATCATCGACGCGCCCCGTAATCCAAAAATAGCCATCTTCATCACGTCGTGCGCCGTCGCCAGTAAAATAATAATTCGGATAAAGTTTGAAATAGGTATCGATAAAACGTTGGTGGTCGCCGTAAATCGTTCGTGCCATGCCTGGTGTGGGGAAGCGAATCGCTAACACACCTTCTGCCGCGCCATGTTGAATGTGTCCGTCATTATCCAAAATCACAGGTTGGACACCAAAAAATGGGCGTGTCGCCGAACCTGGTTTTAAATCCATCGCGCCAACGAGCGGCGTAATTAAAATGCCGCCTGTTTCTGTTTGCCACCAAGTATCGACAATCGGACATTCGTTATGCCCAACAACGTGGTAATACCATTCCCACGCTTCAGAATTTATTGGTTCGCCGACACTTCCTAAAATTCGCAAACTGGTTCTTTCGGTTTTGGTAACAAATTCATCACCTTCAGCCATCAAAGCGCGAATCGCTGTCGGGGCAGTGTAAAAAATGTTCACTTGATGTTTGTCCACCACGTCCCAAAAACGCGAAGCCGTTGGATACATCGGCACGCCTTCAAACATCAACGTCGTGGCTCCGTTGCAAAGTGGCGCGTAAATCACATAAGAATGTCCCGTAATCCAACCGACATCCGCCGTACACCAATAAACTTCGCCGTCTTGATAATCGAAAATATATTTGTGCGTCATCGCGGCATACAGCAAATAGCCGCCTGTGGTGTGCAAAACGCCTTTCGGTTTTCCAGTCGAACCCGACGTGTACAAAATGAAAAGCGGGTCTTCGGCATCCATCCATTCAGGTTCGCAAACGTTTGAAGCCGTAGCCATTTCGTCATGAAACCAAACATCCAGACCATTTTGCCAACCGACCGAATTCCCCGTATTTTGAATCACGACAACGGTTTGAACATTTGGGCAGTTTTCGAGAGCTTTATCAACGACTGATTTCATTGGAATGACTTTGCCGCCACGATAACCTTCATCAGCGCAAATCACATAACGGCAATCACAATCTAAAATGCGTTCTTTCAACGATTCGGCTGAAAAACCACCGAAAATAATCGAATGCACCGCGCCAATTCGCGTGCAAGCCAACATTGCCACAGATACTTCCAAAATCATTGGCATATAAATACAAACACGGTCGCCTTTTTGAACGCCGTGATTTTTCAACACGTTAGCGAATTTACAAACTTGCTCGTGTAATTGTGCATAAGAGAGTTTTTTATCATTTTCTGGATTATCGCCTTCCCAAATAATCGCGGTTTGATTAGCGCGTTTTTCCAGATGACGGTCTAAACAATTCACGCTGACATTGAGTTTTCCGCCTTCAAACCAGCGCATTTTTGCCGTTGAAAAATCGTACTCTAAAACCTGTTTCCAATCAGTCGAATGCCAATCTAAAAATTCGGTTGCTTGTTCTGCCCAAAATGCTTCGGGATGTTGAATCGATTGTTGATAAAGCGCGTGATATTGCTCGGCGTTAATATGCGCGTGTTCGGCAATTTTAGGTTTGATAGGGTAAATTTTATGGTCTGACATGAAAATCCTAATGATTAAGCGTTGTTGAATAAACCGCACCGCGTTGTTTAAAACATCGGCGACTAAATAACACTTGATGTTGAAATGCTTGCTGCATTTTTGGGTGAGCATTGATTTCTGCTATTTGAGCAAGAACCGTATTTTTATCTTTTCCATGAATCATGCAGTACAAATTGTAATCCCATTCGAGCAAGGCGGGACGTTGATAACAAAGCGTTACGAACGAAAATTCTAATAAATACTGCGCGATTTCATCGATTTTTTCTTCGGAAATTTTCCACACACACATCGCATTGGCGCGATAACCAATCGCAGCGTGTTTTACAATTACGCCAAAGCGTTTAATGATTCCACTCGATTGTAATTGTGTTAGTCGTTCAATCACTTCCGATTCTTCAATTTCTAACGCTTCACCAATTTTTAAATATGGACGTGAACAAATCGGCAAGCCTTCAGCAATTTGTTCAAGTAATTGTTGGTTTAAATCATCAAGCATTTTTGAAATCCATCTTAAAACTTAAATCGATAAAAAATTCTTTTTCCAACGGAAAACGTAGCACGTTAAAACCTGTTTCAGCTTCAATCGCGTTAATCACGTTATTTAAATGCGTGACATCATTTGCAATAATCACAAACCACAAATTTACATCGTTTTCACGTTCATAATTATGATTTACTTCGTTAAAAAAACTCACTTGCTTTGCAACACGCTCTAATTCATTTTCAGGGACAGAAATCGCCGCTAATGTACTGATACCAATTTTATTGGGTGGAATAATTGCGCCGATCCGACTGATAAAATTTTGTTTGTTCAAATCTTGAAAGGCTTGTAAAACTTCACTTTCAGTCACATTTAATGTCGTTGCAATATCCGCATAAGGCGTTGGCGAAAGTGGAAAATTTCGTTGGAAATCGTTGAGGAGTTTTTTTTGTAAATTCGTCAACACAATTACATTCCAATTCGATGCGCTCGCGCTGAAAAGAAAATACCATTCGGTTTTTCAGCAGGCAACCGTGCAATTTCTTTTAACGTATCCGTGTCATAAACGGCGACCGCATTATCGTCGCGCAACGCAATCCAAACCTGTTCACCGCGTGGCGTGAATTCAAAATGCAATGCCGCTTTTCCCGCGCTAAATGTTTTAGTGATTTCCAAATTACTCGCATCGATAACTTGAATTTGTGAATTATCGGGCATCGCAAAATTCACCCAAATCTGCCTCCCGTCAGGTCGTGCCATCACAAAAACAGGTTGTCCAACCACGGGAATCGTTTTAACGAGTTGCCACGTTTTTTTATCAACAACCAATACTTCATGTCGTCCAACGGCGGGGACAAAAACATAATCCGAAGTCATCGCCCAACCTTCAAAATGCGGCATTTTATAAACAGGCAATTGCTCGTCGTCTTTGCCGTAATTTTCCAAAATACGTTTTACACCTGATTCAAGATGCCATAAATCCAATAAAGCCAAACCTTTTTCGCCAAATAATCCCGCGATGTAATAACGTCCATCCGATGAAATTAGCGCGTCGTAAGGTTGTTTGCCAATGTTTGTGAATTTTTGAATTTGCGGTGATTTTGGATTTTTTGCGTCAATCACCCAAATTTCACCCGCATCAAACAAACTGACGATAAATTTTTGATTCGGCGCATCGACTAAACCAACGGTTTTCGATAATTTTCCATTTGCAGCGATGGCGGGAATTTCCGCAATCAATTCTAATGTTTCAGACGAAAATAATTTCACGCTGGCAGGTTCATAGTTTGAAACACCAATAATTTTGCCATCTTGAGAAATTGCACCACCAATTGAATTTCCCCCTTGAATTATTCGTTTATCGACCTCATCTAAGAGCAAATCAATTTTGGTCAAGCCACCATCGCGCCCAAAAACATAAGCAAAACGCTCATCACGCGAAAAAACCACTGAAGCGTGTGATAAATCACCTAAATCTTCGATTTTAGCGAGCTGACGGGGTTGTGATGTGTTGATAATTAACGCAGAATTTGATTCGCGTTCAATGACCAAACCTAAATCACCCGTGGCGCGTAAATCGTCAGCGTGAACATTTAGGGTGAAAATTAAACTCAAAAAAGAAACAATTTTTTTCATAAAAAAGACTAAAAATAAACGGAATAATGCCGAGCATAATAGCAAGAAAAGGCATTCATTCATGCTAAAAAATGTTAGAATTTTCCCAATTATTCAAAGACAACGAGGTATTTTTATTATGACAAACGCTTTGGCTCTACCTACAAATTTATCTGTTGGAACGTTTGACGCTTACTTAAATGTTGTTCGTCAAATGCCGCAGTTGACCAGTGAACAAGAACGCGAACTTGCGTTACGTTTTCGTGATGAAGGCGATTTGGAAGCAGCTCGCCAATTAGTTATGACTAATTTACGTTTTGTAGTTCATGTGGCGCGTGGATACAGTGGTTACGGGCTTTCAATGCCTGATATTATTCAAGAAGGAAATGTCGGTTTGATGAAAGCTGTAAAACGTTTCGATCCGAATATGGGCGTGCGTTTGGTATCGTTTGCTGTGCATTGGATTAAAGCTGAAATTCACGAATATGTAATTAAAAACTGGGGCATTGTCAAAATTGCCACCACGAAAGCGCAACGTAAATTATTTTTCAATTTACGCAAAATGAAAAAAGATTTGAATTGGCTTTCACATGACGATGCACAAGCGATTGCAGCAGATTTGAATGTGAATTTGAGCGATGTTTATGAAATGGAAAAACGCTTGAGTAGCCATGATATGTCGTTTGATATGTCGAACGATGACAGCGACGATGAAAATTATTCTGCACCAGTAAATTATTTACAAAAATATCATGCCGATCCTGCGGAATTACTGGAAGCGTCAGATTGGGAAGGACGTGAGCATGAATTATTAACCGAAGCGATGAAAACCTTGGACGAGCGCAGTTTAGATATTTTGGCGAGTCGTTGGTTGGTTGAAAAGAAATTGACGTTGCAAGATTTAGCGGCGAAATATAACGTTTCTGCCGAACGCATTCGTCAGCTTGAACAAAATGCCATGAAAAAAATCCGTAATGCCTCGGTGTTTGTGGCTTAGATAATCAATTATGCTCGGTTAGCACATAAATGGCAGGGATGTTCGAGTATCGGAATTTAAAAACGGCATCTGAAATAATGACTTAAACAACTTTTTGTTGCTGCTCTTTTTGAGTAGTTTAGTCGCAGCTGATTTCGTACTGTACATTCCGAACACACCATTTTTTATCTTTCATTTCTAATCTAAAAATTTTA
>JBAXMT010000029.1:0-16522 GCA_037134135.1 Methylococcaceae bacterium
TTTAACCCGATAACTAAAAGCATTACTATTCTTCGTAAAAATTATTAACTCATTTGAGAAATTATGAAAAAAACATCCCGATTTACGATTAAAGCTCGCCTAAGTATGATTTTAGGAATTTTGATTATTGGATTTTCGCTGTTCGGATTGGCGATGTTGCAAGCAATGAATACATTAAATGTGAACGGTCCAATTTATCAACGTATTGTGCAAGGCAAAGATTTAATTGCCGATATTTTGCCGCCACCAGAATACATTTTGGAATCATATTTAGTTGTTTTGCAATTAACGCATTCGACAAACACGGACGAAATTTCAACATTAGTGAAACGTTTTGACGTATTAAAAAATGAATACGACACGCGCCATATTTATTGGCAAAACGAAACGTTGGAATCAGAATTAAAAGCTCCCCTTCTCGAACAATCTTATCGTGCCGCGCAAGCGTTTTATAAAGAAGCGCAGCAAAATTTTATTCCGAATGTTCAAAGCGGAAATGATGATGCGATGATGGCGAGTTTGGCAAAAATGCGTGAAAGTTATGAACAACATCGCATGGCAATTGATACTGTCGTTCAACGAACAACTGAACGAAATGGCAAAGATGAATTACAGGCAAAATCCCTGTTGGTAAGTTATGACGTGGGTTTGTTGAGTATTTTTGTGTTTAGTATTATTGCTGCTGCCTTTGCAACGTGGTGGATTAGTAGTGGTATTTTAAAATCACTTGCTGATGCTAAAAAAATTGCAAATGCCATTGCCGTTGGTGATTTGAGTTTAAAAATTGACACGCTTCAAGCAGATGAAATCGGCGATTTATTTCGTTCGATGGACAAAATGCAAAACGCATTAAATTTATTCGTTCAGGCACAAGACCAAATGGCAATGAAACATAGCCAAGGTTATACAAAAGAGCAACTAGATGCCTCTAAATTTTCAGGAACTTATAGTCGTATCGCCCAACAAATGAATGATTTAATTCAATCACGAGTCGCGTTGAATCGTCGAGTTATTGAAATTGTGAGTCAATATGCGAAAGGTGATTTTTTAATCGATATGGACGAATTACCAGGTGAAACAAAGATTGTTACCGAAGCAATGCGTGGCATCAAACAAGCATTGCTTTTAATCAGTAATGAAATCGAAATGCTGGCAAAAGCGGGGGCGAACGGTGACTTTTCTAAACGTGCGAATGCTGCTAATTTTCAATTTATGTTTCGGGATATGCTCAGTGATTTGAATCAATTAGTATCGACATGTGACACAGGTTTTAATGATATTTTGCGTGTTTCAAATTCATTAGCAAAAGGCGATTTAACCCAAAATATCACTCATAATTACCCTGGAACGCTTGGAAAAGTAAAAGAAGAAATTAACTGCACCGTTGAAAACTTACAAGCCTTAGTCGGTGAAATTAAAGATTCGACGCGGCAAATCAATACCGCCGCGCAAGAAATTGCGGCGGGAAATAATGATTTATCGCAACGCACTGAAAAACAAGCCGCCAGTTTGGAAGAAACCGCTGCAAGTATGACTGAATTGACTAGCACCGTGCAGCACAACGCAGAAAATGCTAAAGAAGCAAACAGTTTGGCGCGGGACGCAGCGCATATTGCAAGTCAAGGTGGTGTTGTTGTTGGCGACGTGGTGAAAACGATGGAAAGTATTAACGAATCTTCACGCAAAGTGGTTGAAATTATTTCTGTTATCGACAATATCGCGTTTCAAACCAACATTTTGGCATTAAATGCGGCAGTTGAAGCAGCTCGCGCAGGTGAACAAGGGCGTGGTTTTGCAGTAGTTGCGACAGAAGTTCGTAATTTAGCGCAACGTGCGGCGGCAGCGGCAGGTGAAATCAAAATGTTAATTGGCGATTCCGTTGATAAAATCGAAGACGGCAGTCAATTAGTTGGAAAAGCGGGAAAAACGATGCAGGAAATTGTGCAAGCGGTGAACGGTGTAACAACAATTATGGGTGAAATCACCTCAGCTTCCGTTGAACAAAGTACAGGCATTGCTCAAGTAAATCATGCGATTGCTCAAATGGATGATGTCACTCAACAAAATGCAGCATTAGTTGAACAAGCAGCGGCGGGTGCAGAATCACTCGAAGAACAAGCGCAAAAATTATCTATCACGGTGGCTAATTTCAAAACTGCTTAAAAAATAATTCTTACAAAACAGGGTCGGTAACTTAATTTTAGGTAGAATTGGATAAATTGTAATTTCTAATCTGTTGAATGTTGAATCATGTTTATATCTCAAATTAAAAACCTTCCCGAATCGTTACGCGCCACTGTTGATTTAACGGAATGGACAGAAAAATTAGCCGCTTTAAATTTACCTGAAAATTTTGCTGAATCGATGGTAAAAGTGTGGGCAATGAGTGAATTCGTAGCCCAAAACTGCGACCGTCGTTCTGAAATTTTGATTGAATTGTGTCAATCTGGCGATTTATTTAAAAGCTACGACGAAAATACTTACCGCGAAAAGCTCGCAGAAAAAACCATTGCAGATGAACTAGATTTAATCATCGTTTTACGTCATTTTCGTCGTAATGAAATGATTCGGATTGCGTGGCGCGATATTTCAGATTGGGAAGATTTGACCCAAACTTTGCGAGAATTATCGTGGCTTGCTGACGCGTGTATTCAAACGGCATTAGATTTCCTTTATAAACAAGCTTGCGAAAGACGCGGCACGCCTGTTTTGTCTGACGGAACGCCGCAACAAATCGTCGTTTTAGGCATGGGGAAATTAGGCGCATTTGAGTTAAATTATTCGTCCGACATTGATTTGATTTTTGCCTATCCCGAAAACGGCGTTTTACCCGACCGAAAAGAAACCAGTTACAGCGAATTTTTCACTCGCATTTGCCAAGGTTTGGTGCGTGTTTTAGACGAAATTACGATTGACGGTTTTGTATTTCGCACCGACATTCGCTTACGTCCGTTCGGCGATAGTGGCGCGATAATTATGACTTTCGACGGCATGGAAAATTATTACCAAACTCAAGCACGAGAATGGGAACGTTACGCAATGATTAAAGCGCGGCAAGTTGCGGGCGATTTTGAGCAAGGCAAACCGTTGATGTCGATGCTCAATAAATTTGTTTATCGTCGATATTTAGATTACGGCGCGTTCGACGAATTACGCGGTTTGAAAGCGCAAATCGCGCAAGAATTACGGCGCAAAGATCGCGTCGATAACGTGAAATTAGGACGCGGCGGCATTCGAGAAATCGAATTTATCGGGCAAGCGTTCCAGTTAATTCGTGGTGGAAATGAAAAGTCGTTACAAGTTCGTCCAATTTTGGAAGTTTTACAGCGTTTATCAGAATTAGAATTACTCAATTCTGAAGACGCGATTCAACTGACGCAGTCGTACCATTTTTTACGCCGCGTTGAAAATCGAATCCAACAATATCAAGACAAACAAACCCACGATTTGCCAACCAATGAAAATGCTAAAACGGCGATGGCTTACGTTTTAGGTTTTGAAAACTGGCAAACTTTTTTAACCGAATTAAACGCAGTGCGAGACAAAGTTCATGCGGTTTTTGACGCGGTTTTTTCAGTTTCAAAACAAGACGAAATTCAACAACTCAGCCAAAAAATTTGGGATGGTTCAGAAGACGAAAGCGAATTACTTGAAAATTTAAGCGAATACGGTTTTAAAAATTGTACTGAAAGCTGGGCAGCAATTGGTGATTTTAAAAATGAGTCTGCGATTCGCCGTTTGAGTAACAAAGGGCTGGGCGTTATCAATCGTTTGATGCCACAAGTGATTGCGACGTTGCAAACTGTTTCAAATCCTGACGAAACCTTGAAACGTTTGCTTGCGTTGTTCAAATCCGTTGCAGGGCGAAATGTTTATTTGGCGTTGCTTGCCGAAAATCCACACGCACTTTCGCAACTCTTAAAATTATCATCTGCCAGTCCGTGGATTGGAGAGTATTTGGCGCGTTATCCTGTTTTATTTGATGAATTGCTTGATACGCGCTCGTTGTTTGAACCGCTGAAAAAAGAAGATTTAGACGCGCAATTAAATCAACTCGTGGCACGAACGGATGATGAAGATTTAGAATCGCTAATGATTGCATTGCGACAATTTAAACAGGTTAATGTATTACGAATTGCCGCCGCTGACATTATGGGCGTGATTCCGTTGATGGTGGTGAGCGATTATTTGACCTTTTTAGCGGAAAGTATTGTTGATTGTGTAATTAAAAATTCGTGGAAAATGTTGGTTGAAAAACACGGTTATCCACCCGAATGCGACGATGAAAAAACGAATTTTTCAATTATTGGATTTGGAAAATTGGGCGGATTTGAACTTGGTTACGGTTCAGATTTAGACATGGTTTTTGTCTACGATTGCGCGGATGGAAATGCCATGACAAACGGCGACAAATCGTTATCGTGTTCACAATTTTATGCACGTTTGGCACAGAAAATTCGCCACATTTTAGATACGAAATTGCTTGCTGGTGAATTATACGAAGTGGATTTACGTTTACGTCCGCACGGTGATTCTGGCACGTTAGTCACACATATTTTCACTTACGAAGCGTATTTTATTGAACACGCTTGGACATGGGAATTTCAAGCATTAGTTCGAGCGCGTTTTATTGCAGGCGATGAAAATTTGGGACAGATTTTTTCTGAAATTCGTCAGCGTATTTTGGGTTTACCGCGTGATGTTGAGAAATTAAAAACCGAAGTCCGTGAAATGCGTGAAAAAATGCGTGAAAATTTAGCGACAAAATCGGCTGAAAAATTCGATTTGAAACAAAGCGCAGGCGGCATTGTTGATATTGAATTTATGGTGCAATTTGGCATCTTGGCAAATGCGGCAAAGTTTGCTGATTTGACAATTTTTACGGATAACGTGCGATTGCTAGAAAGTTTGCAAATCGCGGGTGTGATTTCTGAAAACGATATGAAAGTTTTAAAAAGTGCTTATTGTGCTTATCGTGACACGGGACATAAACGCGTTTTACAAGGCGATAAAACGATTATCAACGCCCAAGAATTTGTCGAATTACGCGAACAAGTGACGCAAATTTGGCAAACAACAATGTGCTTAGTTTCAAACTAATGGATAACAAAATGATTATTTCACACCCGCTGTTAGAGCGCATTATTCGTGATGCAGGGGAAATTGCGTTGACGCATTTTCGAGATTTAAAACACTTAAACGTTGATAAAAAAAGTCCGCGTGATTTTGTGACAGCAGCAGATTTAGCGGTTGAAGCCTTTTTACAAAAGCAACTCCGCGAACATTATCCGCAATTTGGATTTTGGGGCGAAGAAAGCGGGCAATCTGAAAATCAAACCAATCGCTGGATTGTTGATCCGATTGACGGCACGCATTCATTTTCGCGTGGACAGTATTATTGGTCGATTAGCGTGGCGTTAGAAATCGACGGTGAAATCGTTTTCGGAGCTGTTTTTGCGCCTGCGTTAGACGATTATTATTGCGCGAAAAAAGGCGAAGGGGCGTGGCGAAATGGCGAATCAATTCGCGTTTCTGAATTGGATAATTTGGACGAAGCAATGATTGGTACGGGATTCGCTTGTTTACGTTCGTATTTAGAGAATAACAATTTAGAACGTTTTTGTCGCATTGCCCAAGCTACCACAGGGCAGCGTCGATTAGGTTCGGCAGCGATGGACATTTGTTTAGTTGCTGATGGTCAACTCGATGCGTTTTGGGAACAGGAATTGAATTTGTACGACGTTGCGGCTGGGGTGTTAATCGCTCAAGAATCGGGCGCAACAGCAACTGATTTTCACGGGAATGTTGGAATTTATCCTAAACAAATTCTAGTTACAAATGGAAAAATCCTTAACCAATTATTGCCACTTATGTGATAATTTAATCTGTTTACAACCTATTTTATCTACTAACCCAAACGAAAGTGAGTACATTATGTCTAAAAAAGTATTGATTGTTGATGACAGTAAAATTTCAAGAATGTTCATTCGTCAACACATCAGCGCAAAACATCCTGATTGGATTTTAAGTGAAGCGACAACAGGTGAAGAAGCCATCACCATGATTGATGCAGAACAACCTGATTACTGCACGATGGACATTAATATGCCAGGAATGTTGGGAACAGATGCAGCAAAAGCAATTTTAGAAAAATACAGCAACATTCGATTAGTAATTTTCTCTGCGAACGTACAAGAAACTTATCAAGAACAAGCGCGGGCATTAGGGACGATTTTCATTTCAAAACCTGTTACTGAAACATCAATCGGTCAAGCTATCGATTACTTTTTAGGCGTTTAAATAATGGAAACCTTGAGTGAGCTTAATTTTGATACATTAGCTGAAATCATCAATGTCAGCACAAGACGTGCCGCCCAAGGTTTAAGTGATGCCATTGGAAAATCAATACAGCCACCTGTAGCAAAAATTGAATTGATTAAACTCAATGACGTAAGCATTTCATCACTGCAATTAGAATCTAAAAAACTTGGTATTGTCACATTAGAATTTGTTGGTAAATTGAGTGCTGAAGTGATGCTGTTATTTGCAGAAGAAAATGTATTGCATATTGTTCAACGAATGATGGGTGCGGAAATAGAAATAGAAATAGTGCGTGAGTTTGAAAATGAAGCCATGTGCGAACTGGGTAATATCATGATTAACGCTTGTTTAGCATCAATTACCGATATGCTTAAAATTTCGATGGAAAGCACATTACCGCATTATGCCATCAAGTCAGACGATGAAATTGTTGAATACATCAGAACTGTACCGAATAAAGAATTTGTTTTGGCATCACACATTGATTTTTCAATTGAAGGTTTGCCAATGAAAGGAAAACTTTTTTTCTTGATGAATTCAATCAAATAAAAAGCGTTTCATTTTCCAAAATAAAAGCCTCGTGAAATAAATTTCACAAGGCTTTTTTATTATTGACTTATCGAATTACCTAATCCACAATCATGGTGCGGTTATTTACTATAATATAATAATGAGGAGAGAAACATGGCTTTAATAACTTGGACTGCTGAACAATATGCCACTAATGTTGGCTTTGCCGATGAAGAGCATCGCATCTTATTTGATAAATTGAATAAGCTTTATGATTTAGCGACAGGTGGAGCGGAACGTTCTGCTATTGGCGCACAATTAGACGATTTGATTGCTTATGTTGTTGATCATTTTGCTCATGAAGAACGCGAAATGTTAGCGAAAAATTATGCTGCTTTTGATGCACATAAAGCGGAGCATACTGCTTTAATTGGTATTTGTGCGGATTTACAAAAGAAATTTCATGCAGGTGAAGCCGATGTTACTGAAGAAGTCGGTCAACTCGTAAAAGGTTGGCTGGATAGTCACATTCCTAAATTTGATTTTGCTTACAGTAGTGTAATCGGCTAATTTTCAGAATCGTAACAAAAAAGCCCCGTGAAATAAATTTCACGGGGCTTTTTTACGACATTTTTACTGATAAAAAACGCTGAAATCCTGCAATGTCATTTGCATTTTTTCCAAATTTTCTGGACTAAATCCATTAACACCCATTCTCGAAAAATAAAATGCTTGGTCAGCCAAATACTTGCCTACGGCACGAATTTCACCTTGAAAACCATAACGATTCCGCAACAAATACGCTTGCGAAAAACTACGACCATCAGCGAAATCCAAAACATTCAATTCAACCAACGCAAACAATCCTAAATCTGCACCTAAACTTGTAATGTCATCTGTCGTTGAAAGTCGCACGCCTAAATTTCCTGCGTGTTTTGATAAATCTGCTTTTTCAGCATTCCAACGCGCAAATGAAACACAGATATTTCCTGCAACAACAGGCGCGTCATCTTCTAAAAATGTCCAATTATTTTCGATGAGCTGATTATTTTTAATGACTTGCATAAACTTTCACCTTAAATGGTTCGATGCCAACGCGGTTGACGGTTTCTAAAAAGGTTTCTTCGTGCAAACGTTGTTGAACGTAGACTTCTAAAATCGTGCTGATTGCTTGCGCGATTTCATTTTTTTGCACTGCCGCGCCCAAACGCTCACCGATAGCTGCCTCATTTGTTGACGATCCGCCAAGTGTGATTTGGTACCATTCCACGCCTTTTTTATCGACACCTAAAATGCCGATATGTCCCACACTTTGATGAGCGCAACCATTCACACAGCCCGACATATTGATTTTAACATCGCCAATATCGTGCAAATAATCCATGTCGTCGAGAATATCATTAATTTCTTTTGCAATGCCTATAGAACCCGCATTCGCCAATGAACAAAAATCTAAACCTGGGCAACAAATCATATCTGTTGCGGTACCAATGTTTGGTGTTGCGAGTTTTGCTGTATCTAATAATTGCCACAACTGAAATAAATCGACTTGTTCCACATCCGCGAAAACTAAATTTTGTCGATGTGTGCTACGAACTTCACCAAAGCTATAAGTTTCAGCTAAATCAGCAATCGTATCTAATTGTTCTGCGGTTAAATCGCCAGGTGGTGTTGCGGGATGTTTTAACGACAGAAATACAATTCGATAACCTGCAATTTTATGTTCAACAGTATTATGTTCAACCCACGTTTTAAACGTTTTATTTTCACGTTTATATTGTGCAAAAGTAGCGTTATCTTCTGCTTTTTCATTGTAATCAAATGGTTTGAAATGCGATTTCATAACGTCAAAACGTTCGTCACTGACTTCCAATCCATCACGAATTAACACCCATTCTTTTTCAACCATTTCGTTGAATTTCTCTAAGCCTTCTTCTTTGACAAGAATTTTGATTCGAGCTTTATATTTATTATCGCGACGACCAAATAAATTATAAATTCGCAATATCGCTTCCAAATAAGACAAAATATGTTTTTTATCTAAGAAGGGTTTGATGACTTGTCCAATAATTGGTGTGCGACCTAAACCACCGCCGACTAAAACTCTAAAGCCTACTTCGCCCGCGTCATTTTTCACCAAATGCAAACCAATGTCGTGAAATTGCGTCGCGGCTCTATCATCAATTGAACCACTGACCGCAATTTTGAATTTACGGGGCAACCAGTCAAACTCTGGATGCAGCGTTGTCCATTGACGAATTAATTCGCAATACGGACGCGGATCGTCGATTTCGTCAACGCACACACCAGCTAAATGATCGCTGGTCGTGTTACGCATACAATTTCCGCTGGTTTGAATTGCGTGCATTTGCACTTCAGCAAGTTCCGCTAAAATGTCAGGAATTTGTTCTAATTTTGGCCAATTAAATTGCACATTTTGGCGTGTCGTAACATGGCAGTAATCTTTGTCATACGTTCGCGCAATATGGGCAAGTTTGTGAAGTTGTTTTGAATTCAAAATCCCGTAAGGAATTGCAACGCGCAACATCGGCGAATGCGTTTGAATGTAAACACCATTTCTTAAACGTAAATTTCGATAACCATCTTCAGAAATTTCGCCATTTAAAAATTGTTCTGTTTGTCGCCGAAATTGCGCGACTCGTTCTTCAATGAGAATTTGATCGTTGTGATTATATTGATACATTGGAATGAATTTCGGAGCCTACAAAAGGCGGTAAAAGTGAGCTGCAATCATATAGTACGCGCCATAAAATGACAAAAATTATTCGTTTGGTAATTTTTATGGAACACTGAATTCAAACCGATTGATAAAAAGTCCAATCACGGTGTTGTGCATCAGAATTTTTTTCGAGAAACAAATGGTTTTACGCCCGAAACGATTGATTCGTGTTCGACGAGTCAAATGTTTATGTTCTATAAAAGTGCAACACTACCTATTTTTTGAGGTTATTTATCTACTGCAGAACCAGCTTTAATCCCGCAGGTAACGCTTCACCGAAAATTTGTTTTTCTTCTTTTTCGCTCAGTTCTTTCACGCTGTCAACCATTTCAAGCCACGATGCGGGGGCTTTAGAAATTTTTAATTTTTCTAAAACTTTCTCACGCATTTCGCCTGAAATATCACGCGCTCTGTCGCCACTCATACGAGAAATTAACGTTGCTGCAAAACCGATTTGAGGCGTTTTTTTCCAATCTTCGGCGAGTAACTGTGGCAACCAATTTTCAACTGTTTCAGACGAAACGACGTTGTGGCTACTGCCGTGAAATGGAATGCGTGCGCCAATTCGTCCAACTGCCCACCATGTTTGATTTGACTCACTGGCTTTTTCTAAACGTTTTAATAACCAATCGCCGAGCTGAACTTTTTTCGCCACAGGCAATCGTTCTAAAACCGCCGCTAATCGCACAATATCATCGTAACTACGGAGTTTAAGTTGTTTCAAAACACCAGGTTGCCGTGCTGCTGCGGGGTCAATGTATTTGGTAATGTCAGCAAAAATCATTTCTTGCGCTTGTTGCGACAAACCACCTGCAATGCGTCGCCAAAGCGTCCACCATTCCGCCCAGTTTTGTGATTCGCTCACAAATTGAATGTTTTGTGCGTACATTTTCCAAAGCTGTTCCACGCGCCAATCGTCCAACGGATAACCAAAACCTGGTCGCGCACAATAACCAATCAAACTCAACCAAACACGCTCGTGCGCTTCAGTTCGACGGCGATATTTTTCACCTTCCAAAAGCGTATTAAACAAGGTTCGCAACAACGGAGAATTCCATTCGCTACGTTCTTGTCCCGTCATTTTTTCCAAATCGGCACGCAAATTCTTCACAGCATTTGGCGCAACTTGTTTCGATTTCGCGCCAAAAATATCGCTGATTTTTTCACACAGCGCGTCGATATTTTTCGGTAATTCATCAGATGAATTTGAAACCGTCGCGCCGCGTCGTAATTGAAATTCCACGTCCCAGCGTTTTTTAGGATTTTCAATTGAAACGCATTGAATTTTTAACGTTCCAATTTCGGTTTGCATCACGGCGAGTTCAACCAAAACTTCGTTGGTTGAATCACTTTCAAATGCAACGGCGAGCGGTGGCAATGAATGAAAATCGTCGGTAATTTCGGCTAAATCGCCTGATTTGAAAACGCTATCGCCCGTTGTCGAAGCCAAATGAAAACGCACAGGCGTTCCCAATCGCAACGCAAAGCGGTGATTTTTTAAAATGATTTCTTCACCTTCTTCGCTTCCGCGCGGCAAAATACAAATGCCTTGTTTATCGGCTTCATTGGTATCGACAACCAAGAAATAACTCCGCGCCGCGCCACCGCCGATTTTTAATTTTTTCTCACGTCGCGCCACTGCGTAACTCACTGCACCAAATGCAACGGCTAATTCTGGATGCTGATTTTCTAACAGAATTGGCGTTTTTTCACGCCATGAACTGAGCAACTCAATAGCGCGTTTGGTAATTGGTTGACTACGAAAAACACCACCATTTAAAAGTAGCGCGTCGGGAACAATCGAATCAATTTTTAAAGCATCTTTTGCCGCGTGTTCGTGTAACTTCAAAAAGCCTGCAATGTGCTTACTAACAGCAGGTTCGGCAGCATAAGGCAAACCAAATTCAACTACGCCACTGCGTTTTTTATCGGGTAATTCATTGAGTTTTGAAAGCGGGAAAAAACCGTCTAACGCGATTGCGCGAACTTCATCACGAGTTAAAACTGCTGCGCGTGAACCACCAAATAATTTTGAACCACTTGCCAGCAACGTGACTTTCACTGATTCAGGCGCATCTTCGGCTAATAATTTTTCTTTTGCTTGGCGGCATTGTTCGAGAAGTTGTGATAATTCCGCCGCTGACAAACGTTTTTCGTTATTGCTCAAACGTGATTCCAATGTGTGCGCTAAAGCTAAATCTAAATTATCACCGCCTAACATCAAATGGTCGCCGACACCTATTCGGGTTAATTTTGGTTCTTTTTCGCCCGCTTCGACTTTAATTAGCGTTAAATCGGTTGTGCCGCCGCCTACGTCGCAAACCAACAATAAATGCACATTGGCAAGTTTTTCGTTCAACTTCCCCGCGTTACAACGTAGCCAATCGTAACAAACGGCTTGCGGTTCCTCTAAAAGTCGAACATTTTGCAAGCCTGCGATTTTTGCCGCTTCCAATGTCAACGAACGTGCGCTTTCGTCGAATGACGCGGGAACGGTAATAACAACGTCTTGATTTTCAAGTGGCGCGTCAGGATTTTGATGCAACCAAACCATGCGGACGTGTGCCAAATAACTTGCGCTAGCATCTAACGGAGACACTTTTAAAACTTCTTCACTTGCACCCCAAGGCAACAAATTTGCCGTCGGATCAATCGATGGATGCGACAACCAACTTTTTGCACTGGTAACAAAACGCCCTTTCGTTTTTGCACCTAAAACGCGAGCTGCTTCACCTAAAATGGCGTTGTCATTTGCCGTAAAAGCTAATGTATCAGTTGCAATTTCGCCGTCAGCAGGATGATAACGAACTGATGGTAAAAGTGGACGCGCAGCAACTTGCCCAACATCGACAAGTTGTTCAATAGAAAAAAGTTGAATGTTTTGCGTATTGGCAATGGCAATGGGCGCGTAAGCCACAACGGTGTGCGTTGTGCCTAAATCTATGCCGACTAAAAATTGTGGTTTGTTTGTTTTCACGGGCGAGTTTCAAAAAAAGTTAGAACAAGAATTTTAATGACTATTAGTTTATGCCAACGTTTCCAAAATAGCCGTTTTATATTCTTGGCTAAAATTTAGGTATCTGGTCACATAAAAATCAAAATGTTATTATAGAAACGATTTACAGCAAGCTATAAAATAGCAAAACATCAATAAAGCTGCTTTATTAGCGGCTTTTTTTGTATTTAATTTTTATTTTTATAAGGTGATAGCCGTGAGCAAAGATTTCATTTTTACATCTGAATCTGTGTCGGAAGGACATCCAGACAAAGTCGCGGATCAAATTTCAGACGCGATTTTAGATGCAATTTTAGCGCAAGATCCTAAAGCGCGTGTAGCGTGTGAAACGTTAGTAAAAACTGGCATGGTCATTTTAGCTGGTGAAATTACAACAAATGCGTGGGTCGATACCGAAGCATTAGTGCGTAAAGTCGTTTGTGAAATTGGTTATGACAATGGTGAAGTCGGTTTTGATGGCAATAGTTGTGCGGTATTAAATGCGATTGGTAAACAATCTGCCGACATCGCGATGGGTGTTGATGAAGATGCCAGCCATGAACAAGGTGCGGGCGATCAAGGTTTGATGTTCGGTTATGCAAGCAATGAAACAGATGTTTTCATGCCAGCTCCAATTACTTACGCGCATTTGTTAGTAAAACGCCAAGCTGAATTGCGTAAAAATAAAACGTTGGCATGGTTGCGTCCAGATGCAAAAAGCCAAATCACATTCCGTTATGAAAATAACAAACCTGTTGCGATTGATGCGGTGGTTTTATCAACCCAACATTCACCTGAAATTAGCCAAAAAGATTTACACGAAGCGGTCATGGATAGCATTATCATGCACGTTTTACCGAAAGAATGGCTGCACAAAGATACCAAGTATTTCATCAATCCAACAGGTCAATTCATCATTGGTGGTCCTGTCGGCGATTGTGGTTTAACAGGTCGTAAAATTATCGTTGACACTTACGGCGGCATGGCGCGTCACGGTGGCGGTGCATTTTCGGGAAAAGATCCATCAAAAGTAGACCGTTCAGCGGCTTACATGGCGCGTTATGTAGCCAAAAACATCGTCGCTGCAGGTTTAGCAGATCGTTGTGAAATTCAAGTTTCTTACGCCATCGGCGTAGCAGAACCCACTTCAATCAGCGTCGAAACATTTGGCACTGGTAAAATTGACGAAACAAAATTAGTTTCAATTGTACGTGATGTGTTCGATTTGCGTCCAAAAGGCTTAATTGCACAACTTGGTTTATTAAAACCGATTTACCAACCAACAGCCGCTTACGGACATTTCGGACGTAATGAAGAAACATTTAGTTGGGAAAAAACCGATAAAGTTGACGCATTAAAATCTGCGGCTGGTATTTAAATTTCAATAAAAAATTTGGTACATAACCAACCGAAAACTGATTTTTAGACACTTTAAGCCCTGCAACGTTTTTCGTTGACAGGGCTTTTTTGTATGGTTGATGCTATTGTCGTTTTCAACTGGTAACATTGATTCAAACACACATATTTGGTGATGGTCGTCACCTTCATTAATGACGAGAAAAATCATGATTCCCATTCGAGATACTGCTCCCTGCAATCATCGCCCGATAATGACATGGGCAATTATTACTATTTGTACCGTTGTTTTTATCACAATGGAATTATTACCAAATGCCCTGAGTTATTGGGCAATCAATCATTTTGGTATGGTTGCTGTGCGTTATTCAAATCCACAATGGGCGCACGATTTTGGATTGCCAGCAGATTATGGCTTTTCATTTTTAAGTAATTTGTTTTTTCACGCGGACTGGTTACATTTATTGAGCAATATGTGGTTTTTATGGATTTTCGGCGATAACGTCGAAGACCGTATGGGCAGTTGGCGTTTTCTCTTGTTTTATCTTTTATGCGGAGCGGCTGCGACATTTTTGCAATGGTATTTTGATTCCGCTAATGTTATTCCTGTTATCGGCGCATCGGGTGCTATTGCAGGTGTTTTAGCGGCGTATTTCTTTTTATATCCGCTTGAACGTGTCATCGTTTGGATTCCTTTTATTTACCCAATTTTGTTACCAATTCCCGCGATTGCTTTTTTAGGTTTATGGGTGATGTTGCAATTACACAATGCAACTGAAACCGTATTTTTTAATGGTATCGCTGCAAACGTTGCTTGGTGGGCGCATTTAGGTGGTTTTATTTCAGGATGTTTATGTTACCGTTGGTTTTTGCGTGATGAAATTATTGTTGAAGATTAAAAATTTATGAATATAACGGTTTTTGGTAGTGGTTATGTGGGATTGGTGACAGCAGCGTGTTTGGCTGAAGTTGGTAATGACGTGATTTGCATGGATATTGATGCAGATAAAATCGCCAAACTGCAACAAGGTATTATTCCGATTTTTGAGCATGGCTTAGAAGAAATAGTGAAAGAAAATCAGGCAATGGAACGTCTACGCTTTACCACTGACGTAAAAGAAGCCGTCTCTCACGGTTTATTTCAATTTATCGCTGTTGGTACACCACCTGATGAAGACGGTTCGGCAGATTTGCAATATGTGTTAGCAGTAGCAAAAAGTATTGCTGAAAATATGGATGAGTACCGTGTGATTATTGATAAATCCACCGTTCCTGTTGGCACCGCAGACAAAGTAAAAGCGAAAATTCAAGCCATTCTTAATGCACGCGATAGTAATTTAGAATTTGACGTGGTGTCGAATCCTGAATTTTTAAAAGAAGGCGCGGCATTAAACGATTTTATGAAACCTGACCGCATTATCATTGGTGTAGACAATCCTCGCACCGCTGAATTGTTGAAAGCCTTGTACGCGCCCTTCAATCGTCGCGAAGACCGTCTTATTATTATGGATGTGCGTTCTGCTGAACTCACAAAATACGCAGCAAATGCAATGTTAGCAACAAAAATCAGTTTCATGAATGAGTTGGCAAATTTAGCGGAATACTTAGGCGCAGACATTGAACACGTCCGCCACGGTATTGGTTCTGATAGTCGAATTGGGTTTAGTTTTATTTACGCTGGCTGTGGTTATGGTGGCTCGTGTTTTCCAAAAGACGTGAAAGCACTCGAACGCACTGCTTACGAAATGGGCTACAAAGCAGAATTATTAACCGCAGTTGAAAATGTAAATAATCGCCAAAAACAACGTTTATTTGAAAAAATACAGACACATTATCAAAATAAATTGAAAGGAAAAGTGTTTGCGTTGTGGGGATTAGCGTTTAAACCCGATACGGACGATATGCGAGAAGCTCCTAGTCGCGTGCTAATTGATTCATTGATTGCTGAAGGAGCAAGCATTCAAGCCTATGATCCCGAAGCAATGAATGAAGCGCGGCGGTTGTATGGTGAAAATACCGCTATTCGGTTTTGTAATTCTGCAAAAGAAGCTCTTGACGGCGCGAATGCGTTAGCGATTGTGACTGAATGGAAACAATTTACTAGCCCGAATTTTCAACGTATGAATGAATTGCTAATCGATAAAGTAATTTTCGATGGGCGGAATTTATACGAACCCGAAACCATGAAACGTCACGGATTAAAGTATTACAGCATTGGACGCTGATAAAAGTAACCCGCATAAATAAACACAGTTGCTTGAACATCACAATTTTAAACACGTTTATCACAAACAAAAAAACCGCCCTTTGAGTTGTTCTCGAAGGGCGGTTTTTCACAAACGATTCCGAAAAATTAAACAGGGTTCACCAAAATAAAGTCATCTGCTGCCAAAATTTTAATCCCCGTTAATTCAATTTCCATTTCAGGCATTTTGTCGCCATTCATGTCAATTTGAACGATGGTTTGTTGATTAGGAGCATCAACACTCAAATGCACCGCGCCTTTTGTGCCGTCAAACGCTTTCATTCCCAAGAAAGTTAATGCGTTATCCGACAAACGATACAAATCAATTACATCACCGCTACTGGTATCGAAATCG
>JBAXMT010000030.1:0-16495 GCA_037134135.1 Methylococcaceae bacterium
AATCATTCATGCTAAAAACTAAATTACCGTTGTCTGTGCAAGTCATTATCGGTGTCTGCGTTGGGACATTATTAGGCGTATTATTTGGCTCAGAACCTTATTTGGGTGGCTGGCTAAAAAATGAAATCTTAGGGCAATTGGGAATGCTCGTGATTCGATTGTTAAAAACATTGGCGACCCCGTTAATTTTCGTGGCGATTTTAGATGCAATGATTCACACCGAAATTAAATTTCAACACGGGCGGCGATTATTAGCGATTTGTGGCGTGAATTTGGTTGTTGCAATCGTGATTGGCTTGACGATCATGAATGTTTTCACACCAGGCGAATCGTGGAGTAATCATATCGAGGAATTGACCTCGCAGTTGCATTCGGAAGTATCAAAAACACCGCTCAAAACTTCGCCAGAAGGCGTGACGCTTAATCCATTAAAAAACATTGCGGGTTATATTCCAGAAAATCTGATTGATCCATTTATCAAAAACAACGTTATTTCTGTGATTTTATTGGCATTGTTAAGTGGTGGCGCGATTCGTTATCTCAAGCAGCATTCTTATGTCGGTGATAATACTGGCATTCATTTGTTGGAGAAGTTGATTACCGCTTGTTATCACGTTTTATTGCAAATGTTGTCGTGGGTGATTTTGGCGATTCCGATTGCCATTTCGGGTGTCGTCGCGCAAGTCGTTGGAAAATCGGGGTTAAGCGTTTTTGTTTTACTGAGTATTTTCTTATTCACGTTATTAGCGGGTTTATTGATTCATTGTTTTATTTATTATCCGTTGATGGCGAGCTTGGTTGGTAAAATGCCTATCAAACGTTATTTAGGGCAGGGCGCAGATGCGATTGTGATGGGATTTTCGACCAACAGCAGTTTAGTAACTGTTCCCGTTACGTTACGTTGTTTGACTGAAAAAATGGGCGTGTCCACACGTTCGGCGCGACTTTCCGCGTTAATCGGTACGAATCTAAACAACGACGGCATCATTTTGTACGAAGCGATGACGGCGTTATTTTTAGCGCAAGCGATTGGTTTTAACTTGGATATTTCACAACAATTATTGATTGTCGCAGCGGCTGTGATGGTTGGCGTAGGTATTTCAGGAATTCCCGAAGCGGGTTTAATCGCGTTGCCGTTGGTTTTAAGTACGATAGGTTTGTCCGAACAATTGATTGTGGCAATCATTCCGTTAATCGCGACCATTGATTGGATTATTGCGCGGTGTCGTTCCGTGGTGAATGTGATGAGCGATATGTTAGTGGCGATTTTATTAGATAGATTTGAAGAAAAAGAACCCATCAATGACTAATCATATTTATCCTTGGCAAAAAAACGATTGGCAACAATTACAAAATTATGTTGCCCAAAACCGCGTGCCACAGGCTTTGCTTATCAATGGCGCACTCGGTATTGGCAAACAACATTTAGCTGAACAATTCGCGCACGCTTTATTGTGTGAACATCCAACAGCTGAAGGTTTTAGTTGTGGAAAATGCAGTCGTTGTTTGCTGGTGAAAGCCGAAACGCATCCTGATTTTATGGACATCAAACCCGAAGAAATCGGCAAAAATATCACCATCGCGCAAATTCGCACGCTTATCGAAAAACTCAGTTTAAAACCGCAATTTGAACGTTATCGAGTGATTTTGATTCACCCCGCCGATGCGTTAAATAATGCGGCAGCAAATGCGTTTTTGAAATACTTGGAAGAACCTACAGAACGCACAGTTTTAATTTTAGTGACGCATCGAATGAATAAATTACCTGCGACGATTAAAAGTCGTTGTCAAAAATTCACGATGACAATGCCTGATAAAAATTTAGTGTTACCGTGGCTTTCACAACAAACAAATAATGCTGAAGTGGTTTTTAATCTCGCGCAAGGTTCGCCATTACTCGCACAACAATACGCCACTGATGAACATTTCACGCAACGTCGTGATTGTTTTAATGCGTTTTTAGCAATTGCAAAACAACAAAGTCATCCCGTTATTATTGCGGAACAATGGCTGAAATTGCCCGAGGCGACATTGTTATTTTGGCTGAGTTCGTGGGTGATTGATTTGATGCGTTATTGTCATCAAACTGCGCCAAAAAATTTGTATCATGCCGATTTGAGTGGCTCGTTAAGTGAACTTGCGTTGCGGGTCAATCCGCTTAAATTGTATGAATTTTATGATTTATTGCTGCAAAGTCGCCGACGTATTGAAACGCAAATCAACAAACAAGTATTATGGGAAGAAATTCTAATTGCCTGGGCGATACTTAATCGGAGTGTGTTATGACTGAAAAACAAAATCAAAGTGTCTTGTCGTTTTCGCTTAAAGATAAAAATGCGTTGTATGTTTCATATATGCCGTTCGTGATAAATGGTGGGATTTTTATTCCGACGACACGGGAATATGAAATGGGACAAGACGTATTTATGTTGTTGAGCTTAATGACAGAAACAGAGCGTTTTCCGATTAACGGTAAAGTCATTTGGAAAACGCCACCAGGTTCGGATGGTTATCGTTCTGCAGGAATTGGTGTGCAATTTGGTGTGGATGATGTTGCTGTAAAAAACAAAATTGAGACTTATTTAGCGGGCATATTGGAATCTGATCGCCCCACTTATTCGATGTAAAAAAGGATTTTTTATGCTTATTGACTCGCATTGCCACCTTGACCGCCTTGATTTAAAACCGTATCAAAACGATTTTTCCTGTTTGATGGAGCATATTCGCGCACAACAAATTGAACATTTATTGTGTATTGCGATTGATTTAGAAAATTATCCTGCTATGCGTGAATTGGTAGCAGATTATGATGATATTTCAGTGACAGTCGGCGTTCATCCAAATGAACACGAAGGACAAGAACCAACAGTCGCAGAGCTAATCGCATTGGGTCAAGATGAAAAAGTTATTGGAATTGGCGAAACAGGTTTGGATTATTTTCGTAGTGAAGGCGATTTGAAGTGGCAACATGACCGTTTTCGCAATCATATTCACGCTGCGAAAGCCTTAAATAAACCGTTAATTATTCATACACGCGAAGCAAAACATGATGCGTTAGATATTTTGCGTGAAGAAAATGCGGGCGAAGTCGGCGGCATTATTCATTGTTTTACGGAAGATTGGGAATTCGCTAAAAAAGCATTAGATTTGAATTTTTACATTTCGTTTTCGGGCATTGTGACATTCAATAGCGCGAAAACGATTCAAGAAGTAGCAAAAAAAGTTCCCTCCGATCGTTTGTTAATTGAAACTGATTCACCTTATTTATCGCCCGTGCCGCATCGTGGCAGACCAAATTATCCTCACTATGTCACACACGTTGCACAAACAGTTGCTGACTTACGCGGCATTTCATTGAATTCAATTGCAGATATTTCAACTCGCAATTTTTACACGTTATTTAAAAAATCATGATTACACTACGCTATTTCGCCAATTTGCGAGAATTACTTGGACATTCAACGGTGCAATTAGAAATTTTTGAACCGCATACAGTTTTGAGCGTGTGGAAATTGGTGAATCCTGATTTCGAGTTACCTGAAAATGTATTAACCGCTGTGAATATGGATTATGTGTTGCCATCGCACATTGTTAAAAATGGTGATGAAGTGGCATTTTTCCCTCCTGTAACGGGTGGATAAGAATGACGGTGAAAATTTGTGATTTTGCGTTTGAGCCGTTTGTTGAAATTCAAAATTTTCAACACGAATTAGCATTAAGCGGTAAATTTGGCGCGACGAGTATTTTCATCGGTACGATGCGTGATTTTAACGAAGGCGATAATGTACAAGCAATGACGCTAGAACATTATGAAGGCATGACGCAAAAACAGTTGGTAAAAATAATCGACAAGGCAAAAGCACAATGGCAAGTTTTGGATTGTTTGATTGTTCATCGGGTAGGGAAAATTTTACCGAATGAACCGATTGTTTTAGTTTCAGTTTGGTCAGCACATCGAAATGAAGCGTTTGAAGCGTGCCGTTATTTGATGGAAGAATTGAAAGCGAACGCGCCATTTTGGAAGTTAGAAACGTTGGCGACAAATGAAACACGCTGGGTTTCAAACCATATCAATTACGAAACATCTGTTGTAGTTTGAACATTTTTTATTTGCATTCTGAGCCTGAAATTTGCGCTCAACAACACGTTGATAAACACGTCGTGAAAATGATTTTAGAATATGCTCAATTACTGTCAACGTCGCATCGAGTTTTAGATGGCAGTGAAATTTTGACGACATCGAGTTCGGGTAGAAAAGTAAAACGTTGGATATTGCCTGATGAGCGCGATACGAGTTTGTATGAAGCAACGCATATTCAACACCCATCAGCGATTTGGACACGTCAAAGTGATGAAAATTACACTTTTTTATGGCAATTATTCCAGTGTTTGTTAGAAGAATACACGTTTCGTTATGAAAAAATTCATGCAACGAGTAGATTGTTAATGCCATTGCAAGTTTTGCCAAATCGAATTTTTAAAAATAGGTTTATTGAGCCAACGCTGGCAATGCCAGAACAATACAAAATTAAAGGCGACGCAATAACATCGTATCGAAATTATTATTTAGGTGAAAAAACACGAATGTTTTCTTGGAAAAAACGAGAAATACCTGATTGGATTGTGGCGAATGTTGAAAAGCTCAAAATTGATTGAGCTTCTCAAATGTGAATCTTTTATTTTTATTCAGCGTTATAACGCGCAACGCTATCGATAATTTCTTTTTGCGCTTCTTCGATGCCAAACCAGCCTTCAATTTTGACCCATTTGCCTTCTTCTAAATCTTTGTAATGTTGAAAGAAATGTGCAATTTTTACCAGCGTAATTTCTGGAATATCGTCGTAACTCAATACTTTTTTATAAAACGGCGTAAGTTTGTCTACAGGCACTGCTAGAATTTTCGCATCTTCGCCTGATTCGTCAGTCATTTTTAATACACCAATTGGACGACATTTCACCACACAACCACTCAACAATGGTGCAGGTGCAATCACCAAAACATCTACTGGATCACCATCGTCAGAAAGTGTTTGTGGCACATAACCGTAATTAGTTGGATATTGCATCGCCGTTCCCATAAAACGGTCAACGGTTAAAATTCCTGTTTCTTTGTCAACTTCATATTTAACGGGATCGCTGTATGCAGGAATTTCAATGATAACGTTAATTTCGTTAGGTAAATCGTTGCCAGATGGCACACCTCTTAATGACATAGTTTTATCCTTTTTTAGGGTTAAATTTAGTGAATTCAGGCATTATACCAGACTTATGTTGTGCTTTTTAACGAGGAAATAAATGCAAGGTCGATTAGAAAAAATGGGCGTAATTCATGATGCGCCAATCCGTTATGAATTAGTTTTAAATCACCAACGCGTGCCGCTGAATCCGCTAATTGGACAAACAATTACGTTACGCCACACAGGCGCGTTATATTGCCTACATTGCAATATGCCGATGCGAAAAAGTTTTAATCAAGGTTATTGCTATCCGTGTTTTTCACGGCTCGCACAATGCGATATGTGCATGATGAAGCCTGAAATTTGTCATCACGCTTCTGGAACGTGTCGTGATTCAAAGTGGGCAGAATCATTTTGTTTTCAACCACACATCGTTTATTTGTCAAATACCAGCGGTTTAAAAGTTGGCATTACGCGCCACACGCAAATTCCTACACGTTGGATTGATCAAGGTGCAATTCAAGCGTTGCCGATTTTTAAAGTAACGACGCGGCGTTTATCTGGGTTAATCGAAACGTTAATTGCTCAACACGTTGCCGATAAAACCCAATGGCAACGAATGTTGAAACATCAAATTGAACCGTTAGATTTACTTGCTGAACGCGATAAATTATTGGCGGTTTGTGCGAATGAATTGCACGATTTGATGAACAATTATCAAAGTGAAATTGAATTTTTAGTCGATGAAAAAGTGGTTAATTTAAATTATCCGATTGAAATTGCACCGCTAAAAGTGACCGCGTTAAATTTTGACAAAACGCCCCAAATTTCGGGCGTTTTAAATGGAATAAAAGGGCAGTATTTACTGTTTAATAACGGTGTTTTGAATGTGCGAAAATTTGGTGGGTACGAGATTTCGTTTTCAAGATGACACAGGACGTTTTTCTAATTTGCGTTGCAATGACCGACGGTGCATATTCAAAGCGCGTGCCGCTGCGGAAACATTGCCGTCGTGTTGCATTAAAACTTTTTGTAGATGCTCCCATTCTAATCGTTTGACAGATAAAGGTGCATCGCTAATCGTGGTCGAAGTATCACCTTCGTTTTTGAGTAAAGCCGCAACAATTTCGTCAGCGTTTGCTGGTTTTGTCAAATAATGTGTTGCGCCCAATTTAATGGATTCCACTGCTGTTGCGATGCTCGCAAAGCCCGTCAACATTACAATTCGTGTATTGTCATCGAGCGAAATTAGCTTTTTCACTAATTCCAAACCCGATTCCAATCCAATTCTCAAATCAATAACGGCATATTCGGGAAGATTTTGTTCAGCAAGTGACATTCCCGCAGCTACATCATGTGCCACTAGAACATCATAATGCCGTTTTTCTAACGCACTTTTTAGCACCATGCAAAAAGTTTTATCGTCATCAACCAACAATAAACGTGGATTATCAAGGGTATCAATAGCTGTCATCTTCTGTCTCATTAGTTAATAAGGGGAGAGTAATCATCACTTGTGCGCCACCATCGGAATGGTTACTAAATTCTATTTTTCCGCCCAATCGTTGTAACGTTGAACAACTCAAAAATAAACCAACGCCCAAACCGTGTTTGTCACTGATAACGGGTTTTTGTCCTGCAAATTTAATAATTTCATCAGAAAACCCTGTGCCAAAATCACAAATTTTAAGTATGGCTTGCCGTCTATCCCAATTAGCACGAAATTCAATCCCTAAATCTGCATTTGTTGCATCGGTAGCATTGTTAAGTATGTTAATCAACGAGTGCGTCAGTGTTTGTTCTGCAATGATTTTCGCCTCTAAATCTACGTCTGGATCGATAAGGAAATTTAATTTTGTACTCACTTTATGAGTGCGCCATTGTTTAATGACATCATCTAAATAATCACTCAGGGACATTACATTGCCTGATTCTGCTCGCATCTCACCCGCTGACGCAGACATTACAGATAAGGCTTCTTTGCAGCGGTTAATTTGATCTTGAAGAATTGCCATTTTTTCGTATAAATCGGGATGATTGCAATAAGCATAATCTTGCGTTAATTCATGTACCACAATCGCCATTGTGCCTAAAGGAGTTCCCATATCGTGAGCAGCACTTGCCGCTAATGTACCAAGAGCCACAACACGTTCATTGCGTAACGCGTTTTCTCTTGCTTCGGCTAAACTGCGTTCGCGAATTTTCAACGTTTTCGCCAATTCCACCACAAAAAACGCCACTAATCCTGCACTAAATACAAAACCGAACCACATTCCAAAAATATGTAAATTGAAATAACTTTGGTCGTTTAGCGTGTGTAATTGATTGAGCATTTCGACATTGGTCATCTCCGAAAAGTTCATATTTGACGAATGATTTACATGTGGTGCAATCGATGGTAGCGGGACGTTGTATACCATAAGCATTGTGTACATCGTCGTCGTCAAAATTACCATATACCACGCAAATGATGGTGGCAACATAATCGCAGTAATCATAAGGGGCAGCAAATAAACCCAAATAATTGGATTCGCAGCACCGCCTGTTAGATAAAGTAACGCAGTAATACCAAAAACATCTAATACCAGTTGTGAAAAAATTTCATGTGTAGTGACAGGTAATTGATCTTGTAGTCGCAACCATGTGTAAATGTTAATTGCCGCAATACTGGCAATTACAAGCCATAAGGGACGTAACGGTAAATGAATATATAAGCCATAAGTCGATAAGAAAATTAAAAAGGCTTCGCTAAACAGCATTAAGTTACGCAAAACAAACAGCCATTTTAAATTTTGCCGAACGGCTAATTCAGATTTAGAAGAAACATAAGAAAACATGAAAACTCACAACGAAAATTAAGTTGTGTATATTTTAGAATGATTTTGTAATTTAAACAGAGATGCTTGCCTGCGACAATTTGTCACATTCTGCTTCAGATGATTTGTTGTTATGATTAGCCAACATTTTTAGATTTCTAACTATTTTCATATAGTTGATAGCTAAGACAGTTGTGTTATATCCTTCCTAATACCTCGGCGACTTTTGTTTTAAGTCGCTTTTTTTTGTCTAAAATCCAGCCGCTTTTGCGCTGGCTTCAGCAGCACCTACCGTGTCATTTTGCATTTCTTTTGCATGAGCAATCAGTAACCAACTATTTTTCTTTAGCGTGTTGTCTTTACCCGCTAATAATGCGGCTTTTTTTGCTAAATCTTCCGCTAAAATTGGTTTCGATTGTTTCAAACGCAACACTGCTAATTTATATAATAATTCACCATTGCGTGGATCAATACGAATTGCTCGTTCAATCGCTGCAGCCGCTGATTCAATATCTCCTGATTTGGTGCTTTGATTTGCTGCTGTGACCAACGCAGATACGGCGGGCGATAACGCAGCACCTGATTCTGCAGGTTTAAATTCAATGGGAGCAGCGGGTTCAAATTTTGGAACCCCCGTTTCTGTAGGCGCAGTAGGCATTAATAAATGCCTAGATGGCGGCTGTACTTCAATAACTTTTGGAATTCCCGAATCTATTGATGGAATACTTGGAACTGGCACTGCAATTGGTTCAGGTTTAATTTCAACCGCTTCAACAATCGTTGTGTCTGCTAACGGTATAATTTGAATTACATCATCGATTTTATCGGCTTTTGCTTTCGGAATAATTGCAGCAGCTTGTTTGGGCATCGGAGGCGCATTATACGGACGATTATTGGTATAAACGGGCGCAGGTGGTTGTGTACCACTCAATCCTGTACAACCCGTAATAAAAATTGGCAGCACGCCACCTATTAAAATCGTTTTTCTAATCAAATTTATTTTTGTCATGAAATTTAAAATAACTCAATATCATCGTCATCAGTTTGTTCTGCTTCGGCGGCTTCTTTGATAACTAAGGCTTCTTCAATCGTTTTACCTTGTAAAACGGCATCGAACATAATTTTCTCAGATTCCATAGTATAACGTGAACGAATCTCCATTTGGAACTTATGCCACTCAAATGGATTATACAAACGCTCTGGACTTTCAACGAGTGATGATAAACCTTTTAAATTAGAAGTCACATGATGCAGACATTGTTGTAAACGATCATAAAATTGAAACGCGATAATCGAATCTTGAATACGCGCACTTGTTTCGGTACAGGATTTTAACGCTTCTTCACGAGAAGGCGAATCATCTAAATCTTGTAAATGATTGTAGATAGTTTGCATATGCTCAACCATCGACGTAAACGAATCGGTCAGTGTATTCACTGAAATATCCGCTGTAATTAACATATCTTCAACTTGTCCAGCCGATAAATTAAGTAATTTTGAAGTTTCTCGGATTTGCGTCCAATCAAGGTCTGGCGTAAACGAGTTAGATTTTGTAGTCATTCGATATACCGAAATAAAAGAGTGAAATTCAAAGTTGATTGCGTAGTTTTTTAATAAGCCCTAACGCGGGCAGAATTATAACAAACATCAATCAACGATAGTGATGCTATTTTTTAATGACTATGGGCGACGAGCCAATCAAGTTCCGTTTCTGAAAATCCCGCACTCAAACGTAATTCACGATTAAAGCCACCTTTCAACATACCGCCTTTGTAATACTTCAACAGCAAGGATTGATATTGGTTTTCAACATCAAAATTTTGTTGATCACACAAAAATTTAAACCATTTTGAACCGAACGCAACGTGACCCACTTCATCAGTTAAAATTCGGCTCAAAATATCGACAGCATTATCATCGCCAAGTTGTTTAAATTTTTCGATTAACGGTGGTGTTACATCCAAACCATGCGCTTCCATACAACGTGGCACTAATGCTAAACGCACTAAAATATCGTGGGCGGTATCTTGTGCTAAATCCCATAAACCACTGTGTGCAGGTAAATCACCATAATCCACACCAAAGGTCTGTAATTTCAAGCGCAACAATTCAAAATGCTGCGCTTCTTCATCGGCAACACGCAACCAGTCTCGATAAAATTCTTCGGGCAAACCTCGAAATCGATAAACAATATCCCACGCTAAATAAATTGCCACAAACTCAACGTGAGCAATGGCGTGAAAAAATGCCGCTAAACCCGCTGGTGTTCCGAGTTTTCGTTTTGGCATTTCACGGGGTGGCAAAAGTAAAGGACGCTCAGGGAATCTTACATTTTCAATGGATTGCACAGAAATAACGGATTCAAAATTCAATTCACTTTTTAGTGCAAGCCGTTGTGCTTCATGTGTCAATTCGAGTAAATCATTACAGCTACTTTCATGTAATGCGATTTGAGCAAATTTAAAAATGTTAGGCATTTTTTAATACGCTGCCATAAATGCTTGTAATAAAATCGCGGCATTTGCCATGCCGTGATGTAAGTTTTCTTCAATTTCCGCCATCGTAATTTCACCTGCTGTTTTGCCTGCTCCCCAATTCGCCATGACGGCTAATGCGGCGTAATCCATTTCTAATTCTTTCGCTAAATTGGCTTCTGGCATTCCTGTCATGCCAACTAAATCGCAGCCATCACGTTCCATACGAGAAATTTCAGCGGCGGTTTCTAATCTAGGTCCTTGTGTGCAACCGTAAGTACCGATTGGACTGACTTTTAAATTTGCTGAAGCCGCTGCGCGAATTAAGTTAGCGCGTAATTTTTGGCTGTATGGATAAGTAAAATCAATGTGCGTGACTTTGCCATCTTCACCATCAAAAAAAGTATGTTCGCGTGAATAAGTGTAATCAATAATTTGGTCAGGAATCGCCAAATGCGCGGGTACCATTTCAGGTGTAATCCCACCTACTGCGGCAACTGCAATAATATCTTTCACGCCTAAATGTTTTAATGCCCAGATGTTGGCGCGGTAGTTAATTTTATGAGGTGGAATGGCGTGTGGATTACCGTGACGCGCTAGAAAAACAACGCTTTTATCTTGAATTTCACCGATTAAAAAATCAGTCGATGGTTTGCCATAAGGCGTATCAATACTTTCGCGGCGAGTTGGATTAAATGCCGCAAGTTCACTTAAACCTGTACCGCCAATAATAGCTAATGTTGTCATGTTATTTTCTCTGAAAAATGAATGGTTATAAATGCGCGTTAAATTAGCACAGGTTGGAGTTGTTCGCACACTCGGTTTTGGTTTATTGCGTGTTATGCAGATTACCTTTTGTTAGAATGACCGTTATATCTACCAAACTTATTTAGGCTGAGTTTATTACATGAAACTATTCATACCTTCTTCAAAAAAAGTAAATTTAACCACCAAACTTTTTTGGTGCGGGGGTTTTAGTTTGTTGATTATTTTTTTGATTGGTTTGAATACTATTGTCAGTTTGCAAAAACTGAATGCTGAAACAAATATACTTTACGATAAGCATCTTATCGGTATTTCTCATATCAAAGAAGCGAGTATTAATCTTAACCACATGAGAAAAAATGTAAGGCAAATGGTATTTGCAGAAAACATATTTACTCAAAAAAAAGCGATTGAAAATTTAGATAAAGCAGATTCTGAGTTGCAGTCTCAAATCAATGAAATCACTGTAACGCTTGATAGTGCAGAAAATAAACAACAGTTAAGTGAGTTTTTGAGATTGATTGAGCAATATAGACATTATATTGAGCAAATTAGTTCACTCGTAGAAGGTGATGAATCGAAAAAAATTCAAGCAAAACAAATTTTTTTAAGTCCTATTTTTGTAGAAATTGGTGAAAATGCAGATACGCTTTTGGCTGAGATTGCCACTACTAAAGAAAAAGACGCATACAAAATGGCTGAATCACTCAAAAAAATGAGTGAACAAAACCAAACGTTTTCCTTTGTATTGATGTTTTTTGGATTATTTTTTGGTGGTTTTTCAGGATTTCTTATCGTTCGTTCAGTTTCAAATTCTATTGAACGCTTACAAAATTTTATCGAAGATTTAGCTCATAATAATTTGGACGTGGAAGTTCCACATTTATATCTTTCACATCAATATGGAACGTTCACAAACGCTTTAACCATTCTACGAAATACTTGTCGCGGCTTAAAGTCTGCACATTGGGTGAAAGAAAATGTCACAAAGATTTCTACCGAACTTCAAGACGCAGAAAAACTTTCTTTGTTGGCTCAAAAATTTATGTCTTCAGTTTGCCCACTCATCAATTCGGGGCATGGTGTTTTTTATATTTACACTGGAAATCAATTACGCTTGTTAGCGAGCTATGGTTACTGTGAAAGTAAAAATATGAATCATAATTTTGTGTTAGGTGAAGGACTGATTGGTCAATGTGCTATAGAAAAAAAGCCAATTATCATTACAAATCCCCCTGCTGATTACATCACTATTCAATCGGGTTTAGGAGAATCTACGCCTAATAACATTATGATTTTGCCCATTTTGAATGGCGATATTTTAGTGGGAATTTTGGAGTTTGCGACATTTCATACCATTACAAATGAAGAGCAATTATTGCTTGATGAGTTAATGCCAAGATTTGCAATGAGCTTACAAATTCTTGAGCGAAATATAAATACGTTGCGTTTACTTGATGAATCACGCGAACAAGCACGACGCATGGATGCACAGCAAGTAGAGTTGAAACAAACTGAACAGTGGTACAACAGCATTATTGAATTTGCACCGATGGGTATTTTTGTTGTGAATGAAGCGGGACAAATTGTCTTGTGTAATCACACGCTTGAAAAAACATTTGGTTATGAATCGGGGGAATTAGATTGGAAAAATGTTGATTTACTTGTGCCAATAGACGTTCGCACTGAACACCCCAAAATGCGTGCGAAATTTATGTCGGAAATGGGTGATGCCTCACGGGCAATGGGAGCGAGCTTTGAATTACGCGGTGTTTGTAAAGACGGTAGTGAAATTCCCGTTGAAGTCGGTTTAAGTCACATGCCTGAATTAGAAGTAGGTCTTAAAAACATTTGTGTCACGGTACGAGATGTTTCGGTGGCTAAAAAAGCCGCCGATGAAGTGCGAGCAGCAAAAGAACTCGCGGAAGAAGCGACCAAAATAAAATCAGATTTCTTAGCGAACATGAGTCACGAAATTCGCACGCCAATGAATGCAATTATCGGTATGTCACATTTAACATTAAAAACAGATTTGACGCATAAACAACGCGATTACATTCAAAAAATTCAGAGTTCAGGTCAACATTTATTAGGCATTGTGAATGACATTTTAGATTTTTCAAAAATCGAAGCGGGTAAATTGAAGATTGAACATGTTGAATTTGAATTAGATAAAGTATTGAGAAATTTAGCGAATTTGATTTCAGAAAAAGCCAATGAAAAAGGATTGGAACTGGTTTTTGATATTGATCAAAATGTACCTAAATCACTTAAAGGCGATTCATTACGATTAAGTCAAATTCTTATCAATTATGGCAACAATGCAGTTAAATTTACGAATGAAGGTGAAATCGTCATTTCTGTGAAAGTATGGGAAGAAACGGAAACAGATGTTTTGTTATATTTTGCTGTTCGTGACACAGGAATTGGTTTAACACCCGAAGCGAAAGCAAAATTATTTCAATCTTTCCAACAAGCAGATACGTCAACCAGTCGGAAATATGGTGGCACAGGTTTAGGTTTAGCGATTGCCAAACAACTCGCAAGTTTAATGGGCGGTGATGTAGGTGTAGAAAGTGAAATTGGTAAAGGTAGTACGTTTTCCTTCACGGCACGATTGGGAAAAGGTAAAAGTGATGTTAGAAAATTAGTACCGAATTCTGATTTGCGGGGCTGTAATGTTTTAGTGGTTGATGACAATGAAATTGCGAGATTAGTTTTAAATGAAATGTTATCGAGTATGTCATTTAATGTCGATCAAGTGGCGAGTGGGCAAGAAGCGATTGAAATGGTGCAGAAAGCAGCAGAGTTAGGTCAGCATTATGAAATTGTATTTTTAGATTGGCAAATGCCTGAAATGAGCGGCATCGAAGCTGCAAAAGCGATTCGATTATTACCGTTGGATATTTATCCACAGTTGGTGATGGTAACAGCGCACAGCGGTGAAAATGTAAGTAAAGAATTTGAATTAGCCGACTTAGAATATATTTTAGTTAAGCCCGTCACTGCATCATTATTATTTGATACCGCGATGCAGATATTGGGTCAAAATGATGCAACACCAAAAAACGATAATTTCTATAAAATATCTAGCGTTGTAGACGAATTAGTTGTGATTCAAGGTGCGTCGATTTTGATTGTAGAAGATAACATTCTTAATCAAGAAGTCGCGATTGGATTGTTGGAAGATTTTGATTTGAGTGTTGATATTGCTAATGATGGTCGCGAAGCGGTTGAAATGGTGGCAAAAGGAAATTACGACATTGTGTTAATGGATATGCAAATGCCTGTGATGGATGGCGTGACCGCTACTATCGAAATTCGTAAAGATTCTCGATTCAAAGAGCTACCAATTATCGCGATGACGGCAAATGCGATGGAGCAAGACAAGGAAATGTGCGCGAAGGCTGGCATGAATGATCATGTTGCGAAACCCATTGATCCCGATGAATTATTCCACGCATTAATTAAATGGGTAAAACCTAAAAAATTGTCTTCTAAAACGTTGCCAACGACGCAAAAAATAATCGCCCATTTACCCATCGACAATGAATTACCGCGTGTTGGTGGTTTAGATGTGGAATTGGGCTTAAAACGAATGATGGGAAAAAAACCGCTGTATTTAAATATGCTGCGTAAATATGTTATCAATCAAGAAAACACAATCTCTGAATTACGGATGGCGTTGGCAGACAATAATTATGAATCAGCGGAACGCATCGCTCATTCGGCAAAAAGCGTGAACGGAAATATCGGCGCAACAGGTCTGCAAAATATGGCAACTGAATTAGAAAAACTGATTAACACACAAGCATCAAATGATGCGATTGAAGCACAAATTGTTTTATTTGAACGGGTGCAATCCGCTATGATTTCATCACTCAAAATAGCATTGCCGCCCGATAAGTCTGACAATATAAGTGATATTATAGGCACGATAGATTCGTCAAAATCTGCTGAAATTTTAAATCGATTGAATGAATTATTAAAAGATGATGACAGTGAAGCCAGTGATGTTTTAGACGATAATGTTGATTTGTTACAGTTTGTACTTGGCGCAGATACGTTTGGCAAAGTAGACCACGCGATTAAGAATTTCGATTTTGAGCAAGCCATTTTGTTATTGAAACAATAATGCTCTTGTATTTTAAAGATAGCGACGCTTTGATCCCATTTAACTTCAGATAAAAATTATGACAGTAACAGAATCTTTGCTCGAAAAAGCGACCATTTTAGTTGTGGACGATACGCCCGACAATTTGTCGTTGATGAGCGCATTGCTCAAAGATATTTACAAGGTAAAAGTGGCAAATAGCGGTGAAAAAGCCCTTAAAATTGCTCAATCCGATGCACCACCTGATTTGATTTTGTTAGATATTATGATGCCAGAAATGGACGGTTATGAAGTTTGTTACCGTTTAAAAGTAGAAAGTAAAACAAAGCGTATCCCCGTCATTTTTTTAACAGCAAAAAGTGAAATTGCTGATGAAACCAAAGGATTAGAGTTGGGCGCGGTCGATTATATTACCAAACCGATTAGTCCAGCGATTGTTATCTCCCGTGTCAAAACACATCTTGCGATGAAAAAGATGCAGGATTTTTTGTCTGATCAAAATAAATTTTTAGAAGCAGAAGTTAAGAAGCGCACTCAAGAAGTGGTAGTGGTTCAAGATGTTGCCATTCATGCGTTGGCATCGTTGGCTGAAACACGCGATAGCGATACGGGAAATCACATTCGTCGCACGCAACATTACATTAAATTATTGGCAGAAAAATTACGTTTTCATCCACGCTTTTCTCATTTTTTAGACGATGACAGTATCATTGAAATGTTATTTAAATATGCGCCACTGCATGATATTGGCAAAGTTGGAATTCCCGATAGAATTTTGCTCAAACCAGGTAAATTTATATTTGAAGAATTTGAAATTATGAAAACGCATCCTGAATTAGGACTGAATGCACTTCTGAAAGCGGAAAAAGATTTAGGAATTGAGGCACCGTTTTTAAAACACGCCAAAGATATTGTTTATTACCACCATGAAAAATGGGACGGTTCGGGTTATCCCGAAGGTTTAATCGGTGATGCGATTCCCATTTCTGCTCGATTGATGGCGATTGCTGATGTTTATGATGCGTTAATAACTCGGCGGATTTACAAAGAAAAATTTGATGATTCCGAAGTAGTAAAAATTATTATGGAAGGAAAAGGAACACATTTTGATCCCGATTTGGTGGACGCATTTTTAGTATTACAAACAGA
>JBAXMT010000031.1:0-16394 GCA_037134135.1 Methylococcaceae bacterium
AAAACCCGTGACATCATTACCGATTTCAAACACAGCGACGGTGATAAAATTGACTTGCATGATATTGATGCAAATAGTGCCGATACGAACAGTTTCGGGGGGCGAATAGACCAAAGTTTCACATTCATTGGCGCAAAAGCCTTCAGTAAAACGGATGCAACAGGTCAATTACGTTTTGATGCGGCAACACACATTCTTTATGGCAGCACCGATGCCGACAATAAAGCCGAATTTTCAATTCAGTTGAATGGTGTGAAAAGTTTAGTGGCGGATGATTTTGTTTTGTAATTTGCTTGATTGTTTTTGGGCGTGATTTTTGTCACGCCTTTTTTATTAGATTGTTGAATTGGAGAAAATCAAAATGATGGAGATTCTAACGAACTTTCATTTTTTAAGACCTTATGCTTTTTTGGCTTTGGTTCCATTGATTTATTTAGCGATAAAAAATTATCATTACAGTTCCAATTCAACCGCGCATTGGTCGAAAATTTGTGACCGCGAATTATTGCCGTATTTGCTTGAAAAAAGCGGTGGTAAAAACTCAAAATTCACTTTTTGGCTAGGAAGTTTCGTTGCATTTCTAGCGATTTTCGCCCTCGCGGCTCCGACGTGGCAACGCTTGCCCGCACCTGCTTTCCGCAATAATACTTCGTTAGTGATTGCGTTAAATTTATCCGAATCGATGAATGCTGAAGACGTAAAACCGAGCCGTTTAGTTCGGGCGCGTTACAAAATCGCCGATTTACTTTCTCAACGCAAAGACGGTCAAACTGCGCTGCTCGTTTATTCAGGTGCAGCATTTACGGTTACACCATTGACCAACGACATCGAAACCATTCACAGCCAATTGGAAGCCTTAACCACCGATATTATGCCGAGCGCAGGCAATAATCCGATTGCTGGTTTAACAAAAGCGGTCGAACTTTTGAAGCAAGCAGGTTTACCGCAAGGTCACATTTTACTCATTACCGACAGTACAAATAATGCGGTTGATGTTGCGAAAAAATTAGGCAATTATCGTTTATCGGTTTTAGGTGTGGGAACAAGCGAAGGTGCGCCGATTGCCTTGCCAGAAGGTGGTTTTGCGAAAGACGAAACAGGACAAATTCTCGTACCAAAATTACAAATAGGCGAATTAAGTGAACTTGCAGCGGCAGGCAATGGGCGTTTTCAAATCATGACAGCCGATGATAGCGATATAAAAAACCTATTGCGAACGTTCGACACGCCTTTGACGCAATCAGCGAGTGATAAAACTGATTTATTTCTCGAACAATGGGAAGACAACGGATATTGGTTAATTTTGCTAATTTTACCGTGGGCGGCGTGGCAATTTCGGAAAGGTGCGTTTTATTTAGCGATTCTGTTTTTGCTACCGTTGCCAAAAAATAGTTATGCGTTTGAATGGCAAAATTTGTGGCATACGCCTAACCAACAGGCGCAACGCGCTTACGATAAACAGCAGTTTTCACAAGCTGCCGAAAAATTTGGAAATCCCGAATGGAAAGCAGCAGCACAATATAAAGCAGGTGATTTCGATAAAGCCACCGAGCAGTTTCAACAATCGAATAATTTTTACAATCAAGGCAACGCGCTCGCCAAAAAAGGACAATTAGCCGAAGCGTTAGCCGCTTACGAGCAAGCAGTGAAAGAAAATCCTTATGACCACGATGCAAAATTTAACAAAGAAATCGTTGAAAAAGAATTAGAAAAACAGAAACAAAACCAAGAAAATAAACCGCAAGATTCGCAAAAATCAGAACCTAAAGAAAACGAAAAATCGGACAAAGATTCGCAAAAAAAAGAAGGCGAAAATAAAGAATCGGATTCAAAACCCAATCAAAAAGAAGAACACAAAGCGGGTGAAAATCCTGATAAAAAAGAAGATTCTAAAGAAGAAAAATCAAAGCAGGAATCGAAACCCAAAAAACAAAATGAAACCCAAAAAGATGAGCAAACTAAGAAAGGTGAACAAGTTGAAGCGCAAAAAATAACCACTGAACAAGCACAAGCGAATGAACAGTGGTTAAAACGAATTCCCGATGATCCCGCAACGTTATTGAAACGAAAATTTAAATATCAATACAGCCAACAGTAAATTTACTTGTCCAAGCCGACGAAATCCCAAACTTGATGCGATAAGGTTGCGCCACTATTTTCTTGAACTGGCGCACCATTTGGATAATTTAAATCATAAACACGTTTCGCATCGGCTGCTAAATCCATCATATTTAATTGCGTGTAAGCGTCTTGTAAAATTTCCAACGCAAACGGTACGGCAATTGAACGTGGATATTTTTCCATCACGGTTTTAGCGCGATTAACTGCGGCAATATAGGCATTTCGCTTCATGTAATAACGCGCAATGTTTATTTCGTGCATCGCCAAATTATTTTTGATGGCAACAGTTCGTTGTTGAGCATCGGCAACGTAATGACTTTTTGGATAACGACGCATCAATTCAGCGAAATTTTCCAACGCGTCACTGGCGTAAACTTGATCGCGTTGTGACGTATCCGTTGGCAAAAAACGATCAACAAACGTAATACCACGATTGTAATTAACCAATCCTTTCAAGTAATACGCATAATCAATGTGATTATCACGCGGATACGTTTTAATAAATCGATCTGCCGCCGCAATCGCTGCTTCGGCATCATTGTTTTTATAATACGCATACGCACTATCAAGTTGCGTTTGTGGTGCGGCATTATCAAACGGATAACGAGTTTCTAAGGCTTCGTAGAGCTTAATTGCTTTGTCGTAATTGCTCGCTTCCATTGTGATTTTAGCTTCACTGCGAAATTTTTCCGCGTTCCACCCTGTGTAATCTTCTTGGTCAGTTGTACCGCCACCGCCTAAAATTTCTTGTAACGAAGTACAGCCTGTTAAAACAGACAAAAATAGAATTAAACAACAAGCAGTTAAAAATTTAATTAGAATGGAGTGCATAAAGTAGTAGATTTAAAAATGAATTTTCGCCAATCAAAAGCCTTTAAATCGGCGTATTTAGTGGCGTGAGTATAACTTAACAAACAAGTGAATTAAAAAAATTAGGCGTTATGACAGAATTATTAACAGTAGAAGTCCCTCACGATATGGCGGGAATGCGTTTAGATACGGCACTTGCCGAATTATTTGACCAGTATTCACGCAGCAAATTACAAACATGGATAAAAGCAGGGCGCGTAAAAGTAGACGGTGAAAATTTAACACCACGCGACAAAGTAGCAGGCGGCGAATGGATTGAACTCGACGCAGAACCTGAAGTTGTTATTACTTACGAAGCCGAAAATATCCCGCTCGATATTATTTTCGAAGACGATGATATTTTGATTTTGAACAAACCTGCGGGGTTAGTTGTTCATCCTGCGATTGGTAATTGGACAGGGACGTTGTTGAATGCCTTGCTTCATTACGCGCCACAACTCGAAACGTTACCCCGCGCAGGCATCGTGCATCGGATTGACAAAGACACCAGCGGTTTGTTGATGGTGGCGAAAACACTGCAAGCGCATAATGATTTAACTGAACAATTACAAGAACGAACCATTCACCGCGAATATCAAGCCATTACGCATAATCGTATGATTGCGGGTGGCACCATTGACGAACCCATTGGACGACATCCAACTGACCGTTTGCGTTACGCGGTGAATCGTGACGGCAAAGAAGCAGTCACGCATTATCGTGTGATTACGCGCTTCAAACGTCACACGCATATTCAAGTCAAACTCGAAACGGGACGCACACATCAAATTCGCGTTCACATGGGACACGTTCGCTTTCCGTTGTTGGGCGATCCACTTTATAGCGGACGTTTCAAAATGCCAGCAAAATGCGGTGAAGCATTGGAAGAAATTTTACGCGGTTTTAAGCGTCAAGCGTTACACGCCGCAAAGTTGGGATTGGTGCATCCAACAACGGGTGAATACATCGAATGGGAACAACCATTACCTGAAGATATGGTCGTGTTATTAGCTGCATTGGCAAAAAACGATGTTGAAGAAGAACAATAATTTTATTATTCCAAATTGGAATGCACCCGCGAATGTTCATGCGGTAATGACGATGCGAAAGGGCGGCGTAAGCAAATCGCCTTACGATAATTTCAATTTGGCAACACACGTTGACGATGATTTGGAAGCCGTTTTAGAAAATCGTCGTTTACTCAAAACGGAATTGGCATTGCCAAATGAACCGTTTTGGCTAGAGCAAATTCACAGCAATATCGTCGTGGAAACGTCCGAAAATTTAGTTTTGCCTCAAGCTGATGCGAGTTTTTCAGATAAAAAAAATGTGGTTTGTACAGTGATGACAGCAGATTGTTTACCCGTCTTAATGTGTTCAACGGACGGCACAAAAATCGCCGCGATTCATGCGGGTTGGCGTGGTTTAGAAAATGGCATTATTTCAAATACTGTTGCCGTATTAAAAACAAAAGAGTTAATTGTTTGGCTAGGTGCTGCGATTGGTGCGGAATGTTTTGAAGTAGGTGATGATGTGCGAAATGCGTTTTTGAAAAAATCAGCAGATTATTTACCCGCATTTAAAGCGCGTGAAAAGGGTTGGCTTGCAGATATTTACCAATTAGCCCGAATCGAATTAGCACATTTAGGTATTACACAAATTTTTGGTGGCGAGTTTTGTACGATGACTGACACAGAAAATTTTTATTCTTATCGCCGCGAAAAACAAACAGGACGTATGGCAACGTTAATTTGGAGAACTTGATGTCGTTGTTATTTTTAATCATTATTTTCACCGCAATTGGCGGCGTATTAAGCGTTTTAGCGGCAGGCATTTTTTTACTATTATCTGAAAAAAATCAGCACAAAGTTTTACCACACGGTATTAGTTTTGCGATTGGGGCATTACTCGCGGTGGCATTTTGGGGGTTAATCCCCGAAGCCTTTGAACACGCTAAACCCGAACAAATACAACCTTTATCTGGAACCATTTTAGCGGGAATTTTAGGATTTTTCGTGCTGGAAAAATTGTTGCTTTGGCGACATTGCCATTTTGGTGAATGCGAAGCGCATGGTGATGACGAACATCAGCACCCTGAACAATCACACGCGCACGGACATTCTCATTCACACGGTTCAAAAACAGCAGGAACATTCATTATCTTGGGCGATAGCATTCATAATTTCGTCGATGGCGTGTTGATTGGCGCAGCATTTTTAACCGATGTGCAATTAGGTATTGTGACAAGTTTAGCGGTGGCTGCACATGAAATTCCGCAAGAAGTGGGCGATTTTGCGATTTTGTTGCACAGCGGTTATTCACGACAAAAAGCTCTGTTTTATAATGTCTTGGCAAGTTTGACGACTGTGATTGGCGGTATGTTGGCATATTATGGTTTGGCGGATTTGCATAATAGTTTGCCGTATTTTTTAGCGTTAGCAGCTTCGAGTTTTATTTACATTGCGGTTGCCGATTTAATTCCTTCGTTACATAAAAAAACTGATATTAAAACGTCTTTACAACAAATTGCGTTGATTGCGGCTGGTGTAGCGTTAATTTGTACGATGCACAATATCGCTCACCATTACGAAGTTTAGTTGGTTCAAAACCACCACTTCGGTTTTTATCCACCATTTATTTTCATTTGAACCACTATTGCATTCTAAAAACACTCTAATGTTCAACGTTTTAGTATAATTAAATTGTCTGGCGCGTTAATCGCCAAGACAGAAATAACTTTTTATTTTTTGTTTTTGTGAACGAGGTTTTTTATGAATGATGCAACAGCATCTTTGCCCGTAACAGGTTTCGCTGGATTAAAAGCCCATTGGCGGGGTGATTTACTTTCAGGTTTCTTAGTTTTTTTAATCGCTTTGCCATTGTGTTTAGGTATATCAATGGCTTCGGGTTTTCCACCTTCTGCGGGCATTATCACTGCGATTATTGGAGGTGTGGTTGTTTCGCGTTGTAGTGGTTCTTTCATAACCATTAACGGTCCTGCTGCGGGTTTAATTGTTGTTGTTTATGATGCTGTTCAAAGTCTTGGCGAAGGTGATGCGATGCTTGGTTATCGTTATACACTTGCTGCAATTGTGGTTGCCAGCATTATTCAGATTCTTATGGGGATATTTAAAGCGGGGCGATTAAGTTCGTTTTTTCCTGCTTCTGTCGTTCATGGAATGCTCGCGGCGATTGGTATCATTATCATTGCGAAACAAATTCATGTCGTTTTAGGTGTTACACCAGAAAAAGGCAGTTTGATTTCGACCATTGCTCAAATCCCCGAAAGTTTTGCTAACTTGAATTTAGAAATTGCGATTATTGGATTTGCTGGTTTAGCAATTTTAATTATCTGGTCACTGATTCAAGATAAAACCTTAAAAATGATTCCTGCACCGCTAGTTGTTGTGTTGGTGGGAATGTTTTTGGGGCATTATTTTCAGTTAGAACATCAACATATTTATCTTTTACAACCAGATGGTTCATATTCTCATACCCACGCGGATTCATTAGAAGTAGGTCCTAAATTTTTGGTCGCAATCTCAGATAATTTTACTTCCAGTTTTTATTTTCCTGATTTTGGTAAATTTTTCACACTTGAATTCTGGGAAGCCGTTGTAGCGATTGCATTAGTGGGCAGTTTAGAAAGTTTATTGAGCGCGATGGCAGTGGATAAATTAGACCCATACAAACGTCATTCAAATTTGAACAAAGATTTAACGGCTGTCGGCGTAGGTAATTTAATTGCGGGTTCAATCGGTGGACTGCCGATGATTGCAGAAATCGTGCGGAGTTCAGCGAATGTTAACAACGGTGCAAAAACGCAATGGGCTAACTTTTTTCACGGTACATTTTTATTGATATTCGTTGTTTTCTTCCCTCTTTTAATTCACAGCATTCCCTTAGCTGCACTCGCATCGTTATTAGTTTTCACTGGCTTTCGTTTGGCTTCCCCGCGTGAATTTGCCAACGTGATGGGAATTGGAAAAGAACAATTATTTATTTTTATCGCAACGATTATCAGCGTGATTGCAACGGATTTATTGATTGGCGTAGGAATTGGAATTTTAGTGAAACTCACGATTCATGTAATTCATGGCGTGAAATTGAATAATTTATTCAAAATTCATTTTACTCAAGCGGTTCAAACTAACGGTTCAATTTTAATTCACATTAAAGGTGCAGCGGTTTTCTCGAATTTCTTGGCATTAAAAGAAGCGTTAGCAGAAATTGAACACGGCAAAACGTTGATTTTCGACAAAAGCGAAGTGACGTTAATTGATCACACGGTGATGGAATTTTTCCACAAATTTCAACATGACTACGAAACACAAGGTGGGCATTGCGAAATTCAAGGTTTGGAAGAACATGAAGCCTTTTCAGCGCATCCATTAGCCGCTCGTCGGATTAAATCGTAATTTCATAATAAATTTGGAAGCAAAAGGGCGTTGGCACATAAATAAATCGAACAGTTGAATAAATTTATTTATGCGCCAACGCCCCAGAAATCTGACAAATTATTTTCCGCTTTTCAAAACACCAACCAGCCAGCCGATTTCGTCTTTATTCATCGAGGCTTTCCACGATGACATCATTGTGCCTTTTCGACCGTTGTAAATGGTGTCGATGAGCATATCGTCGGCTTTATTTGCTAATGTTTCAGGTTTTAAAGCAGGTCCAATTGCGCCTTTCAAGTTTTCGCCATGACACGCACTGCACATATTTTTCAACATCGTACGGATTTCAGTTTGTTTTTCTGCTGACGGTTCAGCCGCAAAACAACTGCTACTCGCAACCAGTAAAATAATCGCTAATTTTTTCATTTTTGCGCCCCTTTCATTTCGTCTGGAGCCAAACCGCGTGTCATATATTTCACTCGACCACGCGAGAAAATTCCCGCTGGACTTTCCATTGGCAACGTTGCCACTTTATCCAACGTTTTGGAATCATAAACCACGACTTCATTGCCGTCATAACCTGCGCTGACGTATAAAAATTTACCATCCGCGCTGTACTCTGGGAAATAAGCGTGTCCACCGACTTCAAGCGTTTTTACAACTTCGAGTTTTTTCTTGTCGATTAACTGAATGGTGCTGGCGCGTTTGTCTTTTGAAATAATATCCACCGCAACATAAGGCGCATTCGCGTGTGCCGCAGGTGATTCAGTACCGCCTGAAACAGGAATTTGTTTCACGACTTCCATTTTGTCTAAGTCCCAAACACTGACCACCATTTTGTCGCAATCACCAAAATTCGTACCAAAGCCTAACGTGCGACCATCCACTTTTACTGCACTGCCGCCGCCAACGTGAGGCACGCAACCAGCGGGTAATTTTTTGATGATTTTACGTTCTTGCAAATCAATCGCTGCCACGATGCTGTCGTCATAAGACGCAACCATCAAATTTTTGCCGCCGTGTGTTAAGAACGCATCATGTAAATGACGACCAACGTTGGTAATTCTGGTGACAGGAAAATCATCTTTTAAATCAACAACCCAAACTTGCCCTGCGTTTTCAAGCGCAATTGCAAATACGTCGGCAAACGGTGTACCGATTACCATGCCTGAATCGGAACTGACTTGTTTGCCATCTGGGTCAATCCCTTCGAGTTCAAAGGTTTTTAATGGTTCGAGTGTGTCGGCATTTAAAATCACCGCGTTATGCGGCACAAATGAACCCGCCATGATGTATTTGCCGTCGCGTGAAATGCCAATGCCAGGTCCATTTAAGCCTGTTTTGATGCTACGCACGATTTGCATTGAATATAAATCGACTTTGAAAATTTCAGCGGTATCGGTTTTGACGTAAGCCCAACGCGGATTTGTTGGATTGAACTCAATAATATGCGCCGCCGTTCCTGTGTGAACTTCGCCGATTTTTTGATGCGTCACGCTGTTAATGAAAACCGCTTTCGATTCGTTGCCACGCCCAAATTTACCGCGTGCTGCCACACCGATAATGTTGTCCATACTGTCGATGGTGTACGTTGGTTTATTCGGCAAAGTGCTTTCGTCTTTGATGTGAACGTGCAACGATTTTTTCATGTCGTCGATTGTCCAAGCAGGATTCGGTTGTTTAGGCGTGGTTTGTAAATGTTTGACTAAACCACGAATGTCGTCATCGCTTAATCTTCCATAAAACGGAGGCATCAACGTATCAAAACTGCCTGTCATAATTAAACTGCGTAATGCGGTTGGACTACGTCCTTTCAATGATTCCGAATTCAAAGCAGGCGCAATATAGCCACCTTGATCTGAACCGTGACAACCCGCACAATTTTCTTGAAAAAGTTGATTCATTTTTTTTGAATCATCTGCCGCATTTGCGCTAAATGCTAAAACACTTAAAACCGCTGTAGATAAGATTTTTTTTGTTATTTTCATTGTTAACCTTCCTGTTTAAATTGAAACGATAGTATAACGGTCGCGATTATAAAACTGAAAATGTCAGCGCAAACACAAATGCCACGATTAAAAATAACGTGAAAATGCCTTTTTTGCTCAAGCCCCGCCACATGGCGAAAATTTCTGCTTTCATCGCTTGTTTACGATTGTCGGATTTCCAAATACGCTTAAGTTTCCCGCGCCAACTTTTCAATTCAAGTTGTGCATTTTCTTCCGCTAAAATCTGTTCAATTTGTGCGTTTAAAGATTGTTTTTCAGCCATAAAATTCTCCATTAAATTGCGCGTCGTAACGCATAAAAACTCAAACCGCTCACCAGCAAACTTGGAAAAATAGCCATTAACAACGGATTGAAATCGTAAATCAAACCAACATGACCAAAGATTTTATCAAGAATGTTAAAACTAATTCCAATGACAATTCCAATCATCATGCGACTACCGACATTCACGCCACGTTTCACGCCAATAACAAATGGCGTAGCAACCAGCAACATTACAAATGTCACCAACGGATTCACCACGCGCCCCCAAAATGCTAATTCAAACGTTTGTGATTTTTGTTGATTATTTTTCAAAAAACCAATGTATTGCGCCAAATCAATCAACGATAAATTATCAGGATTCACCACTGCAATTTTCACTAAATCAGGCGCAATAGTTGTTTGCCAAATTTGTTCCGTTTTAGTATTTGCTTGCATTTGCTCGATTGAAATTTGTGATTGTGCCAAATTTTCTAAACGCCATTGTTCATTTTGTAAATAGGTCGCTTTGTCGGCGTGTGTGAGGCTTTGTAAGTGTGCTTGATTATCTAATTCATAAATACTAATGTCAGAAAGTTCACCATTAGTTTCGAGTTTTCGGACGTTGATAAATTTCTCGCCTTCACGCAACCACAAACCATATTTTGCATTAGAAACGAGTCGTTGATTTTGTGCCGTTGCTTTCAATAATTGCGCTTGCGCTTCGGTTGTTGGTGCAATCAATTCACCAACACAAACAGAAAATGTCGCTAAAATCGCGCCCGCAACTAACACCGATTTAATGATGTTAAAAACAGAAACACCAGCGGCTCGCATTGCAATCAATTCACGGTTATTTCCCATCGCACCCAATACAAATAAACTACCCAATAACGCTGCGGCTGGGACTAATTCATAACAAACTCGTGGCGATGTTAGCGCGAGATAAGTGAAAATTGCAGTTAAATCGTACGCGCCTTTGAGGTCTTTTAATTCGTCAGCCAGCGTGAATAAATTGAACAACGTCAACAATAAAATGAGCGCGATAAATGAGCCTTTCAGAATTTCTTTAACGATATAGTGTGTTAAAACATTCATGCCGTGCGTCCTTGTAAAAGCTGTGATTTCAACCATCGCCAACCATAAAATCTTGCCAATAAAACACTACCGATTATCAGCAATAATAAATTTACACTTGTTAAACCCAACCATGGTGAAATCGTTTGTTTTAAAACCCAACTTTGTGACACGCTCAACAAATTTCCATAACTAAAATAAATCAAAAAACCGACCAACATATTGCCGTAAATTCCCCCGCGTGGCGACAATTCAGCAAGTGGGATAGCGATAAATCCGAGCAATAAAATACCTAACGGTACAGAAAGACGACGTTGTATTTCGGCGGCATCAATACTTGTACCTGATTGCCATAATTCGCCAAACGGCGTGGCTTGTTTCGCAATAATTAACGGTGAAACTTTAGTATCAATTCGCACTGCGTATTCTTCAAAGTGTTCAATCGCGTAATTCAACTCACCCGCCCTGCCCTGCACGCGTTCGCCATTTTTCAAAACCATATATTGACCATTTTCTAAATCCATTAAACGTCCCGATTCAGCATTAATAATCGCAACAGAATCAGTTTGTCGATGTTGCACAAAAACGTGGTGCAACTGTTTGTGGTCATCAATAGTTTCAACATAAAACACAATATCACCATGACTGTATTCGCTAAACTTTCCCGCCACTAATCCGCGCAAATCTGCCGATTCTTGGTCGTGATGGGTTCGCGCTTCGATTTGACTTTCTGCCCACGGAGAAACGTTTAATGATAAAGCAGTTGCTGCAAAACTTAATGGCAATAGCACTAAAAAAACGGCACGGTAAATTGTCCAAACACCACCGCCAGCTGATGAAATGGCTGCCATTTCTTGATCTCGATACATTCGCCCCAACACCATCAACACTGCCATAAATGTGGCGGCAGGTAAAAAAGTAATGCACGCAATCACGATTTTCAAACTCAAAATCATCATCAACGTATCACTGGCGATTTGCCCTTCAATGACTTGGTCAAGCACGCGAATAAATTTGCGGCTAACAATAATTACCACTAGCACCGATAAAACGGCGGATAAAGTTTTCACCAAATCACGCATAATCATTTTGTTTATTACGCTAATCAACAAACTGCACTCCTGCAAAAACGGTATAATTTACAACTTTCGCCTTCCCATAAAAACTGGAAAAACATGAATTATTCTATAGAAACAAACCCACTCGAAACATTGGAATCGGATTGTTTAGTTGTCGGCATTTTCAACAATCAAAAACTTACTCTTGCCGCAAAAACGTTAGATGACCAAACTAATGGGCTATTAACATCTGTTGTAAAACGCGGTGATATTGCTGGAAAACTTAATGAAACGTTATTTTTAAATGTCATTCCAAACAGTGAAATCAAACGTATTTTATTAATTGGTTTGGGTGAGCAAAAACCATTATCTGTGAAAAATTATCGCAAAATTTTAAGCACGATAATTAACGAAGCAAAAAAATTACGCTTAAATTCGATAGCGGTTAGTTTAACGGATTGTGACGTGGAAAAGGTGGATTTAACGTGGAAAACTCGCCAGATTGTCGAAGTTTTTGAAGATGCAATTTATCAATTCACTGAATGCAAAAGCAAACCTGCTGATGAATTGTCGTTAAAAAATATCGTGATTCATGCAGCCGATTCAGCTTCGGCAGAAACAGGATTGGCACAAGGTTTAGCAATTTCTGGTGGCGTGAGTTTGGCAAAACATCTTGCCGATTTACCCGCGAACATTTGCACACCTACTTTTTTAGCACAGCAAGGTTTAACGTTGGCGAAAAATTTCGACAAAATCGACACTACGATTTTAGACGTTGCTGACATGGAAAAACTCAGTATGGGTTCATTATTAGCGGTTACTCGTGGCAGTCGTGAACCTGCAAAATTGATTTCGATTGAATATAAAGGCGGCGAAGCGAATGCAAAACCTATCGTATTGGTTGGCAAAGGATTGACGTTCGACGCGGGTGGAATTTCGCTCAAACCTGGCGCGGGCATGGACGAAATGAAATACGACATGTGCGGCGGAGCAGCTGTTTTAGGCACGTTGCAAGCGGCGGCGCAGTTGAATTTGCCGCTTAATATCGTCGGATTAATTCCTGCAACTGAAAATTTACCCGATGGTCAAGCCTGCAAACCAGGCGATGTTTTAACCAGTATGTCAGGCAAAACGATTGAAGTGTTAAACACCGATGCGGAAGGACGTTTAATTTTGTGCGATACACTCACTTACGCGAAACGTTTTAATCCAGAAGTGGTGATTGATTTAGCAACGTTGACAGGTGCAGTTTTAGTCGCTTTAGGTCGTGTGCCAAGTGGATTATTAGGCAATGACGACGCACTTTGTAACGATTTAATCGCCGCGAGTGAAACAGCAAATGACAGCGTTTGGCGTTTGCCACTTTGGGAAGAATATCAAGAACAGTTGAAATCGAATTTTGCCGATTTGGCGAATATCGGTGGCAAAGATGCGGGAACGATTACAGCCGCGTGTTTTTTAGCAAATTTCACCGAAGATTTCCGTTGGGCGCATTTGGACATTGCAGGTACAGCGTGGCGTACAGGTTCTGCAAAAGGCGCAACAGGTCGTCCTGTGCCGTTATTGACGCAATACTTGTTGAATCGCGCCAATGCCTGAAGTCACGTTTTACGTTTTAAATAGCGAATCGCTTTATGAGCGTTATTTATTTGCGTGTCGATTGATTGAAAAAGCCTATAACACGGGCAAATTTTGTTACGTTTTGCTTGATAATCTCGAACAATGTCAACGCTTAGACGATATGTTGTGGACGTTTCGGGCAGGAAGTTTTATTCCGCATCAAATTTTTAATGGCACATCGCCCGACATTACGTCACAAGTATTGATTGGCACTGAAAATGTGCCGCCTGATTGGCAAAATGTAGTTTTTAATTTATCGGCGCAACTTCCCCACGAATGGCAGAAAACAGCGCGAGTTTTGGAAATTTTAGATAATAGTGAAGTGACTAAAATCGGAGGTCGTGAACGTTATCGAATATATAAACAAGCGGGTGTTGAGCTTGTGACGCATAAAATATAACACACAAAAAAAGCCCCCATCTGCAAATGCAAATCGGGGATTTTTATTGTTGTGAATTATTTTTCGCCTGACGTTTCTGTCTGTGGCTCAACCGCTTTTTGTGCGTCGGCTGCTTTTTGTTCTTCAGCTTTTTTTCTATCAGCCGCTTTTTTCGCAAGTGCCGCTTTTTGATCTGCCGCTTGACGTGCTGCTGTGCTACCTGTTTCTGATGCCGCACTTGTAATCGTTGGCGATAACAGCATCGAAACAACAGAAATCAATAATGGCAACATCATTTTTTTCGATTTAATGTGTAACATAATTAACCCTCTAAAGTACCTAAAATATTTGTTGAGTTTAACAGTAAAAACCCAAATTGACATACTCTTGCAGCCATTAATAAAAGAAATTAGAAGCGTTATTTTTTCTTAAAGTAATAAAAACCGCCAAATTTGCCTCTTAAAATCATGTTGCTGTCAGATTTCTCAACCACTGAAAACAAATCAAAGCGTGTATTTCCAACCTGCGCTACTTTCAACTTCCCTTCTTCAACTTCATAATTCACAGGCATTTGATCGTAGTATTTTCCTTCGCGGGGAATGTGCAAAATCGTGACCTTCCCATCTTTGAAAACCCAAGTATCTTCACGAGGAAGCGCGACTTCTTTTTCGCTGGCGGTGTTTTTAGTCGATTCAAGTTTCCAAGTACCTGTTACTTCATCGCTGGACTTCAATTCAACATCCGCAAAAGCAACATTTGTAACCACCGATAAAACCAATAACATTGACGCTAGATTTACTTTCTTCATAACAAATTTCCCTTTGTAACGCATTCAGTGTGCAGAATTATTCAGCACATCAGGGCTTGATTATGCGCTAGTTAAGCGTTTAAATCGCGCTGATTTTTTCTAACACGTCTAAATGATGTCCCTCTACTTTTACTTTGCGCCATTCGTGAACCAACACGCCGTCTGCATTGATTAAAAATGTGCTACGTTCAATACCAATTACTTCTTTACCATACATATTTTTGGGTTTCAGCACGTCAAATAATTGGCAAATCGCTTCGTCGCTGTCCGAAATCAAATCGAATGGTAAAGCATATTTGCATTTAAAACCGTCGTGCGAACTAACGCTATCCCGTGAAATGCCAAAAATTACGGTATTCAATGCCTCAAATTGCGGATAGTTATCACGAAAATCTTCTGCTTCTTGAGTGCATCCAGGTGTATTGTCTTTGGGATAAAAATACAGCACCACATTTTTGCCCAGATAATCAGTTAATTGAATTGTTTTATTGTCCGTTGTGACGGCGGTGAAATTTGAAACAACTGCGTTTAGCGTTACGTTTGTCATGATTATTGGTTCCTAAAAGGTTCAAAAATAAGATCAGCATTCAGCTGATCACATAAATACATCAACTCATCACGCAATTGAAATAAAGACACATTTTGCGAAATCGAAATCACCAGGCGAGTGCTAAATAATTGCGCTTCCAAATAGGGTGCTTGATAACGATGTCCACTGATGTCTTCAATTTCAACGTCCTTTTCGCATAAAAAATGCACGATTTTACTTAACGTGTCAGAGCTTTCTGAACCGATAATTTCAACAAGATAAGGAATTTCATCGGTTACAATTCGCTTCTTTTCAATACGGGTACTGTGAATTTTTAATTGTAATTTTTTTTCTGTGGCATGTAACGTGCTTTCATATTTAGCAAGTTGATTCCAATTACCTTCGACCAGTAAATACGCACAGTGTAAGTCGCCAAAACGTGACGATTTAATATCGCTAATACGACACCCACACGTTGCCGTTGAAAGTATGAGTTCAGAAATAGCATTAAACGGGCTGTCGCTTAAAACAGTAATAGCAAGTTGCATGGCAATATTTTCTCTGAGAATTTTTAGGAATTTAGCATTAAATGAACGAAAATTAACATCTGTTCACTTTGACGGACATTAGCATAACAAAACACGCCGACGACAATCTAACATCTTTTTAATAAACGGCGTTTTCTTTACTTCATAATCCAATCTAACTATGACAAATTCAACAAAAAAACCAGCAAAAGCCTCACGCGAAAATTTAGATTTGGATTTAGACGCACGTTTAGATCAAGCCACTTCGACTTTATCCGTATCGTTAGAAAATGAACCTGTGGTCGGCGATGCACTGGATCAAGTTTTAGCACACGCAAAAAAAGAACTCGATACTAATTTACCAAAAGAAACTTTGTTGCCAACACCCGCTGTGGAAGAAGTGGGGGAAATTGATAACTTAGATGATTTCTTACCAGAAGTTGATATTGATTTAGAAAATGATGACTCGCATCCTTTTCAACCAATTCAGTCTGCTGCAATGTCGTCATTGGAAAATCAATTAGCTGCAGCAATGGATTCGACGGTGGTATCCGACGAAGAATTAGATGATTTGCTCGGTGGTGCGGGCTATGACTTTGATTCACTTTTAGGTGAAGCCGTTAGCGATGAATTAACAACCGATTCAAACGATGAAGACTTAATGGCTGCCGTTGATGAATTATTAAATATCGGAACATCTACAGAAGAACCAGAAATCATTGCCGATGAAATCGTTGAACTTACGCCTGAAGTTGAACCAGAAATCATTGCCGATGAAAT
>JBAXMT010000032.1:0-16322 GCA_037134135.1 Methylococcaceae bacterium
TCATTTTATATTTCTCAATGATGTTTTTTCAAAGCGTTGGTAAACGCATCGTGAAAATCTGAAACTTGTTCCGCCGTTAGCAAAAACACGCCATCGCCGCCTCGTTCAAAATTCAACCAATAAAACGGCACGTCGGGCAATAAATTTTGCAACGTTTCCGAACTGCTGCCGACTTCGACCACCAAAATGCCGTGTTCGCTCAAATACGCTTTCGCGTTGCTCAAAATCCGCAACACTAAATCCAAACCAGATGTGCCGCCTTTGAAAGCCATATCGGGTTCGGCGTGGAATTCAGGCGGCAAATTCTCCCATTCGTTCAAACACACATACGGCGGATTGCTGATAATAATGTCGTATTTTGTCGGCGGTAATTTGTTGAACAAATCCGAATAATAAGTATTAACGGTTTCGCCGAGTTGATGTTTTTCGATGTTAATTTCAGCGACTTCCAAGGCTTCGGGCGATAAATCGACCGCATCAACAATCGCATTCGGAAACGCATACGCGCAAGCAATCGCAATACACCCGCTGCCTGTGCATAAATCTAAAATATGTTCGACGCTTTCTTCTTCAATCCACGGTTCAAAACGTTGTTCAATCAATTCGGCAACGGGCGAACGGGGAATTAAAACCCGCTCATCAACATAAAACGGTAAATTCATAAAAATGGATTCTTTCGTTAAATACGCGGCGGGAATGCGTTCGTTAATGCGGCGTTCGATTAAATCAAAAACGGTTTTACGTTCTTCGAGTGTTAAAACGCAATCAAAAAAACTGGCGGACAAATAATAAGGCTGATTCACGGCAAATAAAACCAGCGCAACCGCTTCATCTAACGCGGTTGTTGTGCCTTGACCGAAAGATAATTTTTCGGCGGTAAAACGACTTGAAGCCCAGCGCATATAATCGCGCAGTGTGGTTAACGTGTTTAAAGTTTCGTTCATAAATTTAGTATCAGAAATTGGTGGTTGTAATTGATTGCAATGCCTTAATTTTTAAATAAAGTTCCGCTTGAATTTTTCGTGATTTTGAATGTTGCATTGAATGTCCTTGGTATCCCAGATTTGCAGTTCCCAAGGGAAATAAAAGTTACTCTTGTTTTTAAAGTAAATATGCAAGCCGCGATAGCCTTCTTTATCGCGTAAATACCAGTTTTTCAGGCTTAATTCATCTTGCCAGTCATCAAGCAAATCCATCACTGATTTTATTTCATCGTCTGTAAGAATAATGCGGACACCAAAAATATCATTAAGCCAGTTATTGACGGGGTATTGATCTTCACGACTTGAGAAACGCTCAATCTTGTCATCAATACTTTCTCTAGTTTTCACACGGTAAAAATACTTGATGTTGATATTTGCTGTCATCAGATAATCATTGATGCACTCGTGTAAAGTAAGGCGATATTTGTAAATATGTGGTACAGGCACATGCTTGATAATTCTGGAGAGATTTATTTTTTCGATTTTACCTGTTTCAAAATAATCATTTGAAAACTTACGATGTAACCGATTGATTTCGCTGACGAGCTGTTTTACTTGGCTGATTTTATCCATGTCGTTTTACCAAAAACTCAAGAAGCGTTTTTGCTGACGGGCAACATTTTGTCAGAATTCAATAAGTTTTTGGGGTCGAATTGGCGTTTAATCGCTCGCATTAAATTGAGCGAATTTGCGTCTAATTCACGATCTACAAAATCGCGCTTTTCCAAACCTACGCCGTGTTCGCCCGATAATGTGCCGTTTAATTTCAACACCAACGAGAAAATTTCGTCCAAACAAGCGTGGGCTTTTTTGCTTTGAAGCGGGTCGTCGGGGTCGAGTAATAAATTAACGTGAATATTTCCATTTCCTGCGTGACCAAAATTGATAATCGGTAATTCGTATTGTTTCGACAGCAATTCTAAACCTGAAATTAACGCAGGAATTTCCGTCACGGGAACCACGACATCTTCATTGATTTTCTTTGGCGCGACTTTTCGCAACGCGGGTGATAACGCTTTTCGCGTATCCCAAAGAGCTTTGACTTCAGCGGCATTTTTCGCCAAACGCATGGACATCAAACCGTCATTGGTCGCGGCTTTCATGACTTTTTCAGCGGCATAATCTAAGCCTTCCGCTTGACCATCGACTTCAATCATCAACATCGCGCCCGCATTTTCGGGCAAATCGGTTTCGGCGTAATGACGAATCATGTTAATCGCGTTACCGTCCATAAATTCCAATGCACACGGCACGACGGGTTGTGCCATCACTGCTGAAACGGCTTGCGCGGCATCGCCAACGGTTTTATAAATGGCGCGTAAAGTCTTTTTCGCTTCGGGTAATGGCGTTAATTTCAAGGTTGCTTCGGTGATAATTGCGAGCGTGCCTTCTGAACCAATAATTAAGCGCGTTAAATCGTAACCCACCACCCCTTTACTGGTATAAACACCGACGTTCATTTCATGTCCTGCACCTGTCACGACGCGCAAACCAAGTGTATTTTCACGCGGTGTGCCATATTTCACCGCTTTTGGGCCAGCGGAGTTGTACGCTAAATTGCCGCCAACGCTACAAAATGCCGCGCTAGTTGGGTCGGGCGACCAGAAGAAGCCCGCGCTTTTGACGTAATCTTGAACTTCTTGATTAGTGATGCCTGTTTGCACTTTGATATAACGATTGTCGGGCGAAAAATCTAACACTTGTTTCATGCGTTCCAACGACAAAACTAACCCGCCGTGTAATGGCACAATCGCGCCTGTTGTACCCGTTCCGCGACCTCGCGCTGTTATTGGAATATCAAATTCGTTACAAAGTTGAACGGTTTTTAAAACGTGTTCGTGTGTGGTGGCGAAAACCACGACTTGCGGCAACGCATGACGACGACTGTTATCGTAACCGTAAGTCCAGCATTCTTCGGGTTCAGTCAAAATATCGTTTTTTGGGAAAATTTTTTTTAAAACGGTTAGAAATTCAGCGGGGAGATTTTTCATAAAAGGGGGATGTTTTGAGAAATGGCAAATGAGCGCGAAAAATCACGCTCATTTTTTGTTTTAATCGATGTAATCAAAAACAGTAATCACCTGACGAATATCGGGTTCAAGGCGAATCACGTTAATGACCACCGTCCCTTCATCACGATGCACACGTCCCATTAAATAAACGGTACTTTGTTCAACCACGACTTTAATCAATGACGAATCGAAATTCGGTAAATCGTGAATTTGTGTGAGTGCTTGTTTAATACTTTGAGTAATTCGACGGTCGTTCGCCCGAGATAAATTGTCGCTTGGATAATCTACGATTAAATTGTCGTGAACCATTTTGACATTTTTTATAACACGCGCCATTTCGATAATCTTGCTTTTAATCGCATCATTTGATGCTTCGCCCGTCAGCAAAACCGCGCCGTTATAAACATTCACATTCACATGAGCAAAACGTCGAATCTCATTGTCATCACGCAATTCTTCTTTGATGTCGGTTTCAACATCTTTATCTATTTCAACCGCATCTGTTGTTCGACGGTCAGTAATTGCATGAGGATTTGTCCGCACTCTCTTTGTGCTACAACCCGAAAATGTCGCCAAAGCACACATTAAAATGACGAATAATTTTAAATTTTTCATGATTTAAACACGGTGCGCGTCGGGTAAAACAATGTTGAGTTCCAATGTTTCCTGATTATCGGTTTGTTCTAAATTTATCGTCATCGCGTCTTTGTTGATATTCACATAACGTTGAATCACCGCGAGTAATTCTTTTTGTAATTCGGGTAAATAAGCGGGTTGACTGTCCGATGAACGTTCGTAAGCCACCAAAATTTGTAGTCGTTCTTTAGCGAGTGATGCAGAACTCGCTTTAGAACTCCTGAAATAATCGAGTAAACTCATTTTATTTACCCCCGAATAATTTCCTGAAAAAACCGCTTTTCTCATCAATAAAACGATGCGGTCTAGTTTCGCCTAAATAACGTGCCACGATGTCTGAATAGGCTTGTCCAGCATCACTTTTTTCATCAAGAATAACAGGCGTGCCAGCGTTTGAAGATGTAAGCACGGATTTTGATTCAGGAATTACGCCCAATAAATGCAATGACAAAATATCTTGAACATCATCTAAACTCAACATTTCACCTGATTTCACGCGTGTTGGCGAATAGCGTGATAACAACAAGTATTCTTTAATCGGTTCTTCGCCGCGTTCTGCTCGACGGGATTTGCTTGAAAGTAATCCCAACATTCGATCAGAATCACGAACCGACGATACTTCAGGATTAGTAACAACAAACGCATCATCTGCAAAATACATTGCCAAATGTGCGCCTGTTTCAATACCTGCGGGAGAATCACACACAATATATTTAAAATCTTTGGATAATTCTTCTAAGATTTTTTCAACGCCTTCCAATGTAAGTGCGTCTTTATTTCGTGTTTGCGAGGCGGGCAAAATGGATAACAAATTACAATTTTTATCTTTAATCAATGCTTGATTCAACGTCGCTTCACCGTTAATAACATTGATAATGTCATACACAACACGGCGTTCACAGCCCATAATTAAATCTAAATTTCTCAAACCTACGTCGAAATCGATAACAACTGTTTTGTGTCCTTTTTTCGCCAGCCCCATAGAAATTGCCGCGCTGGTGGTCGTTTTGCCCACGCCGCCTTTACCTGAAGTTACAACAATAATTCGTGCCACTTATAATCCTCCAAAGAATCTTTTTATTGAGCCAGTTAAATAATCGGTTTAACGACTAAGGTATTTTTTTGTAAATAAATTTGAACGGGCGTATTTGCAACTGCCCCATGAATGTCGTCGCTAATTTTGTAATTGCCCGCGATTGAAATCAGTTCAGCTTGTAAATCGGAACAAAAAATTCGTGCTTCCGTATTTCCTTGAACACCTGCTAATGCCCGTCCACGCAACGTGCCATAAACGTGAATGTTTCCTTCTGCCAAAATTTCTGCACCCGCTCCCACTTGCGCCAACACAATCAAATCGCCAAACGAATAAATCCGTTGCCCAGAGCGAATAGGTTTGGTAATTGTCACCGTGGTGGAATCGCTCCCGACAAATTCATCATCGGCTGGCGCGGTAATCGGTTTCGGTTTTCGGTTTTCTACTCGTACATCGCTGGTTGGTGCAGTATTGACTGGAATACCCAATGAAATTGCTTGAGCTTGTTGAGCCTCATTGCTGTTACGAATGCCAATGGTAAATAATCCAGTTTTACGAATTACTGTGGCTAAATCTTCAAAATCTAAAGCTAATTGCTTTTTATTCACTTCGCCTAAATCAACAACGACGGGCGAATGTTTGAAAAATTCAGGCGCAAGTTTTATTTTTTCGTTAAGCAGTTGTTGAATAAGTATTAAATCATTACTAGCAATACTCAAAACTGGCACGGAAAAAGTGCTGCTTTTAAATTCTACAGCGGGGAATGAATGAGAGTTAATCGTCATTTTTTAATTCAACGGGTTTCAAATAATGGCTTGAATTCTAACACTGCTACCGATAAAAATCATTTTTCTGTGCGTGCTATAATTCCGCCTAAACTCACTTATTTTTAACTATTTTTAACGGATTTTTTAATGAGCGCACCACAAATTGGTTTTATTAGTTTAGGTTGCCCAAAAGCGTTGGTCGATAGCGAACGCATTTTGACCACCTTACGCACCGAAGGTTATCAAGTTTCACCGACTTACGAAAACGCCGATTTAGTTGTGGTAAATACTTGCGGTTTTATTGATTCAGCAGTGGAAGAATCACTCGACAGCATTGGCGAAGCGTTGGCGAAAAATGGTAAAGTGATTGTCACTGGTTGCTTAGGTTCACGCGAAGCTGAAATTCGTGCCAAACATCCGCAAGTTTTGAAAGTTACAGGCGCACACGCTTTTGATGAAGTGGTTGCCGCCGTTCACGAATACCTTCCCGCGCCACACCAACCATTTTTAGATTTATTACCACCACAAGGCATTAAGCTCACGCCTGACCATTATGCGTATTTGAAAATTTCAGAAGGCTGCAATCATCGTTGTACGTTTTGCATTATTCCGTCGATGCGTGGTGATTTAGTCAGCCGTCCGATTGATGAAGTGTTGCGTGAAGCTGAAAATTTAGCAAAAGCGGGCGTGAAAGAATTACTCGTTGTGTCGCAAGATACCAGTGCTTACGGATTGGATTTGAAATACGCGCCACACGATTGGCGTGGTAAATCGTATCAAACACGTTTTTATGATTTAGCGGACGCGCTGGGCGATTTAGGAATTTGGGTTCGTATGCACTATGTTTATCCATATCCGCACGTTGATAACATTATTCCGTTGATGGCAGAAGGTAAAATTTTGCCGTATTTGGATATTCCGTTTCAGCATTCAAATTTGCGTATTCTAAAAGCGATGGCGCGTCCTGCTGCCAGCGAAAATAATTTAACGCGCATCAAAGCGTGGCGCGACGTGTGTCCTGATATTACGTTACGCAGCACATTTATTGTGGGTTTTCCTGGTGAAACCGAAAGTGAATTTGAAGAATTGTTAGACTTTTTAAGTGAAGCACAATTAGACCGCGTCGGTGCATTTGCTTATTCACCCGTAAAAGGCGCAGCGGCAAATGATTTGGCAAATCCCGTTCCCGAAGAAGTTAAACAAGAGCGTTTGGCGCGTTTTATGGCGCATCAAGCCGAAATCAGCGCAGCACGTTTGCAACGCCGAATTGGGCGAATCGAAACTGTTTTGATTGATGAAGTCGTTGAAGAAGGCGCAGTGGCGCGGAGCAAAGCCGATGCACCCGAAATTGACGGACAAGTTTTCATTGATGGTGCAACGCATTTAAAAGTCGGTGATTTTGTACAGGTTAAAATCGAAGACGCTGACGATTACGATATGTGGGGCGTTACGGTCTAAAGGAGGAAATATGATTAGAGCAGGTATTGTCGGTGGCACAGGTTATACAGGCGTAGAATTATTACGCATTTTAGCGTTGCATTCAGACGTAGAAATTACGGCAGTGACATCTCGTTCAGATGTTGGAATGCGTGTTGATGCACTTTATCCAAGTCTGCGTGGCTATTTGAAAAATTTAACCTTTTGTTTACCGTCGATTGAATCGTTAGAAAATTGTGATGTCGTTTTTTTCGCTACACCTAATGGCACAGCGATGTTAATGGCAAAAGAATTACTTGAGCGTGGTATTAAAATTATCGATTTGTCGGCAGATTTTCGATTGAAAAATGTAGCGGACTGGGAGCATTGGTACGGAATGACACACGCTTGCCCAGATTTAATTTCCCAAGCGGTTTATGGGTTGCCAGAAATTCACCGCGATACATTGAAAAAAGCAGATTTAATTGCGTGTGCGGGTTGTTATCCAACAGCGGTGCAATTGGGATTTTTGCCATTATTTGAAAACAATTATGTCGATTTGAATGTCATTGCTGATGTGAAATCGGGCGTGAGTGGTGCTGGTCGAAAAGCTGAAATTGCTACATTGATGAGTGAAACAGGTGAAAGCTTTAAAGCTTATTCGGTGAGCGGTCATCGGCATTTACCTGAAATCACACAAGGTTTGACTGTGATGGCGAAACAATCGGTAAATCTAACTTTTGTGCCACATTTAACACCGATGATTCGTGGTATTCACGCGACATTGTATGCGACATTAACCAGTAAAATAAGCGTGGAAGAATTGCAAAATCTTTATGAAGCACGCTATGCAAATGAAGAATTTGTCGATATTTTGCCGTTCGGTTCACATCCTGACACGCGCAATGTCCGTGGTAGTAATCGTTGTCAAATTGCATTGCATTTACCACAAGGCGGTAAAACATTGGTGATTTTGTCGGTGATTGACAATTTAGTAAAAGGTGCAGCAGGTCAAGCAGTGCAATCGATGAATTTACGTTTTGGGTTGCCAGAAAATCAAGGTTTAGCAACAGTAGCGTTGTATCCGTAATTCTTGACTGTAATACTAGGAATAGCCATAATTCGAGCTACTTTCAATTCTTAACAAAACATTATTTATTATGACTTCACCGATTATTTTTACTGATAGCGCAGCCACTAAAGTTCACGACTTGATTGTCGAAGAGGGTAACGACAATTTAAAATTGCGTGTTTATGTTTCGGGTGGCGGATGTTCTGGTTTTCAATACGGCTTCACTTTCGACGAAGAAGTTAATGATGACGATACGCAAGTCGAAAAAAATGGCGTAACTGTTTTAATTGATTCAACCAGTATTGGTTATTTAACAGGGGCAGAAATCGATTACAAAGATGATTTAAGCGGTTCACAATTCGTCATTCGTAATCCAAATGCCACCACGACTTGTGGTTGTGGTTCTTCATTTTCGGCGTAACGTTCGCACAAAACTTATCGTTCAATTCACATTAAACAATCGTCGAAATTAGTAGGCGATTGTTTAGTTCAAAGGTAATTTCAGCTTTTCATTCCAGTTTTGCGTCATAGTCAAAATGATTCACTTTTTATAATAAATTTCGACTAAAGACCTATCCAAATTATCATCTGCATTATTTCCGTTAATAATCGATTATTTATGATGCACCACACAGAAACACGTCACGAACAATTTGAAAAACATTCCCTTTTGGGAGATTTTTTACGCAAACTGCACATTGATATTCCGTTGTTTGTCACGTTAGTATTGATTTCAATTTTAAGTTTTGTGATTCTCTATAGTTCTGGAGGACAAAATTTAGATGTTCTTATTCGCCAAGCAGCCCGTGTTTTTTTAGCATTTGGATTGATGATTTTATTGGCTCATATCGAGCCATATCAATTTAAACGCTTGTCAGTAATTTTGTTTTGTTTGGGAATTATTTTATTGTTAGCGGTGTTAGCTTTAGGCGAGATTGGAAAGGGCGCACAACGATGGTTAGAATTAGGAGCATTCCGTTTTCAGCCATCTGAAATGATTAAAATCACTACGCCAATGATGATTGCTTGGTATTTATCGGAGTATTCGTTACCACCAAAATCAAAACAATTATTGATAGCGAGTGGACTGATTGTGTTGCCAACGTTGTTAATTGCCAAACAACCTGATTTAGGCACGGCATTATTAGTTGCGAGTTCAGGTGCGGCAGTGCTATTTTTTTCGGGATTATCTTGGTGGTTTATTATTGGAATGAGTTCACTTTTAACCGCCTTAACGCCGATTATTTGGCATTTCATGCACGATTATCAACGCGCTCGTGTGCTGACTTTTTTAAATCCAGAAGCCGATCCATTAGGACGTGGTTATCATATTATTCAATCAAAAATCGCGATTGGTTCGGGCGGAATTTATGGAAAAGGTTGGCTGGGAAGTACACAATCAGAACTCGATTTTTTGCCCGAAAGTTCGACCGATTTTATTTTTGCCGTGTTTGCTGAAGAATTTGGTTTATTTGGTTGCGTGAGTTTGTTAGTGTTGTATTTGCTCATTATTAGCCGTTGTTTATTTATCGCATCGCAAGCGAGAGACACTTATAGTCGTTTGCTTGCGGGCAGTTTGGCATTTACATTTTTTGTTTATGTGTTTGTGAATATCGGCATGGTAATCGGCGTATTACCCGTAGTTGGCGTGCCGTTGCCACTTGTGAGTTATGGCGGTACATCGATTGTGACTTTGTGCGCGGGCTTTGGAATTTTAATGTCAATTCACACGCACAAAAAATTATTACCGTATTGATTTATTTAGGAGTTTTATGAATTGATTACTTTTAGTGATTTTGCAAAACCAGTTGAGTTATTTATCCAAAAATCCAAGAACGAGGATTAAAAAATGCTTTCAGAAAAACTTGTAAATTTTTTTAAAAAAAATGGCGTATTGCTAATACAAATAGCAGTTCTCTGCCTTCCCATTGTTATTTTGCTTGAGTATGCCACACTAAATGACACAGCAGATGTTGACCTTGAAAAAATTGAAACTCTTGAACCTGTTAAAAAAGCAGATTCGCCTGTTAATGAAAAAAAGGACAATGATACACCATCAAACAATACACCTTCGTCATTTGAAATAGATGAAGTTAGCAGCCAAAATATGATGGACAAAAATGCAGGCAATCCTGCAGAAAAAATGATGAAAAATAATGCGTCGTGTGCGAATGCTGAAAATGTTCATACCGTAGCGGAATACATTGGAACTATTTCAAAGGCAAAAAATATAGAGCATTTCAAAAAACCATTGCCCGCGAAGATTACGGAAACGGAATACACTTGCACGGATGCAAACGGTGCGAAAAAAGTTAAATCAACAACGATGGGCGTGGCAATGGATGCTGAAGCGGATATGTTGCGTTGTATTCAATCAAATTCTGATGAAACAATGGATCGCGAAGCACGTTTCAAAAGGGTTTTAAAAATCATGACGCATCATTGTGGTTTTAAACTATCTGAGCCAAGTACAAACGCGAAAATTAACGTACAGTAATTTTATGATGTTTCACGTTACAATGCGGTGCTGTACAAATTTCTTTCTATTTTTTTAACAGGTAATTTATGAATTTCAATGATTTTTTAAACGATGTAAAAACCAAAGCTAACGAACTCAAAACACAAGCCTTAAAATTCAAAAACAAAGAATTTTTAGAGGCAGCAATGGCAGGTTCAGCGTTAATTGCGATGGCAGACGGCAAAATTTCGTCGGAAGAAAAACAAAAAATGATTAAGTTCATTGAAAACCACGACGCGCTGTCAATTTTCACCACAAGCGATGTAATTAAAGCCTTCCAAGATTTTGTAGGTCAAATTGAATTCGACAATGACATTGGCGAAGCTAAAGCCTTTTTGGCGTTGGGCAAAATGAAATCGAACGCCGAAGCTGGACGTTTATTGATTAGAATGATGATTGCGATTGCTTCATCAGACGGCGATTTTGATTTACAAGAACAAGCAGTTGCGGCAAAAATTGCAAAAGAATTAGCGTTAAATCCTGCTGAATTCGGCTTGTAAAATGAGCGGCACAGATAATTTTACAGTTATCGAAAGTGAACAAATTGCAGGTGCCGTTTTTGATGTAGTGCGTTATGAAAAACTGCTCGGTTCTGATGATTTGAATGTGGCGGAAAAGATTTTTTTCGCCAATCAAGCCAACATTCATTTAAAAATGGTGCGCGTCACATTAACAAATGGTGAATTGTTACTTGAACCGAGCGCGTTGTATTTCATGAAAGGACATTTACAACTTGAATCCACAACAGGCGGTGGTATAGCAAAAGGTTTAATGCGTAAATTTTTAACAGGCGAAACCCTATTTCAATCACGCATTAAAGGTTCAGGCGAAGTCTTTTTGGAACCCAGTTTTGGACATTATTTGTTGTTCAATATCGAAAACGACGCACTGATTTTTGATAAAAGTTCGTTTTATTGTGCATCAGGCGGCATCGAAGTAAGTGCAAAATTACAAAGTAACATTTCTAGCGCGTTATTTGGCGGCGAAGGATTTTTTCAAACTCAAGCCAGTGGAACAGGGATTGTTGTTTTAGTGTCACCCGTTCCTGTTGCTGAATTGGTTGTTTATGAATTGGCGGCTGGCGAAAAATTATCGGTCGATGGCAATTTTGCCTTTGTTCGCACCGCAAGCGTCAGTTTTCACGCTGAAATGTCGAGCAAATCTATTTTCGGCACTGTCGTGAGCGGTGAATTATTACTGCAAACATTTACAGGTCCTGGCATGGTTTGGCTCGCTCCGACACAAGGCGTTTACGACAAAATGAAACAACCTTATGGCGTGGGAAATCTCAGTCATAATCAGGGTTCAACAGGTACCGATACTCGCCAACGTTGATTCTTCTTCACCTCTTATCCTCTTCTAAAATGCGCCTAAAAACACTTTTCCGCTTAGTTCACATTCATTGGGTTTTCATTCGTCACGGTGTAGATGAACTCGTTTTACAAACACCGTTCATGCGTCCAATTCGTTATTTGGCGGTTTTTTCGCCTTATGCACGATTTAAAAATAACGCAGATTCACGCGGCGTGAGAATTCGCAAAACACTGGAAGATTTAGGCGCGATTTACGTTAAATTCGGACAAGCTCTTTCAACTCGTAAAGATTTATTACCTAATGATATTGCTGATGAGCTGGTCAAATTACAAGACCGTGTACCGCCATTTAGCGGTGAAATCGCGATTCAAGTTATCGAAAAAGCGTTGGGAATGTCGATTAACGAAGCGTTTGCAGAATTCGATTCTGTACCGTTGGCATCGGCTTCTGTCGCGCAAGTTCACACCGCAAAATTACACACAGGTGAAGAAGTGGTGGTGAAAGTTTTGCGTCCAAATATCGCACCACGCATTGCATCAGATATTGGTTTGCTTTACGAATTAGCAAAATTAGCGGAACGTTTTTGGGCAGATGGAAAGCGTTTGCGCGGCACAGAAATTGTCGCAGAATTTGAAAAAACCACGTTAGACGAACTCGATTTAATGCGTGAAGGTGCAAACGCGGCTAAATTACGCCGTAATTTTGAAGGCTCAGAAATTCTTTATGTGCCAGAAATTCATTGGGAATTCACACGCAAAAACATTTTAGTGATGGAGCGAATTCACGGTATTCCCGTTGGTGAAATCGAACAATTAAAAGCCGCAGGTGCAGATTTTAAAAGCCTTGCAGAACGCGGTGTCGAGATATTTTTCACACAAGTTTTCCGTGACAATTTCTTTCACGCCGATATGCACCCTGGCAACATTTTTGTTGAATTACCTGATAAATATATTGCGGTTGATTTTGGAATTGTTGGCAGTTTATCCACGTCCGATCAACGTTATTTGGCAGAGAATTTCTTAGCATTTTTCAATCAGGATTATCGTCGTGTCGCAGAAATGCACATTGAATCTGGCTGGGTATCTAGTTCGGTGCGTGTTGAAGAATTTGAGTCGGCGATTCGCAGCGTTTGTGAACCGATTTTTGAAAAACCACTTAAAGATATTTCGTTTGGGCAAGTGTTATTAGGTTTGTTTTCAACAGCTCGCCGTTTTGATATGCACGTTCAACCACAATTAGTTTTGTTACAAAAAACGTTGTTAAACATTGAAGGTTTGGGGCGGCAACTTTATCCCGATTTGGATTTATGGCAAACCGCAAAACCATTTTTAGAGTCGTGGTTTCAAGAACGTCTAAGTCCGAAAGCAAAAATCAAAAAATTGATTAAGCAGCTACCCGATTTTGCAGATCAATTCCCTGAAATTCCATCGTTGATTTATAAAGCTCTCGACAATGCAGCTCATGCCGAGCAACGAGCGCAAACGCAACAACGCGAGTTTGCGTTGTTACGTCAACAAATGGCAAGCCAACAACGCGGTCAGTTGTGGATAATTTTAATGGGGGCGTTGATGATTTGTGCCGCGATTTGGTTTCGATAAAACCTAATTTTGTTCTGCTTTGAAATCCGAAGAAGGTGCGCGACGTTTTCCGATATTTTTTTGATCTCGATGACGCACTTTTACTTTCTCCGCTTTTTCTTTCTTTTTCTCGACCTTTAATTTACCACCAACCGTCTTACCCGAAGCTTTTAGTTTTTTAGGTCCTTGATATTTTCCTGCTAATTCTTTGACGGTGCGGCGAATAAAATTTTGACGCAAAAAGCGTTCAATTCCTGCCATTAAATTCCATTCGGTGTGTTTCACCAACGTAATGGTTACGCCCGTTTCGTCACTTCGTCCCGTACGACCAATGCGATGTAAATAATTGATACCGTTGCGCGGCACCTCAAAGTTAATCACGATTTGAATGCCTTTAATGTCTAAGCCGCGTGCTGCTAAATCAGTCGCAACCAATACATTCACTACGCCGTCACGAAACAATTTCATCACACGCTGGCGTTCTTTTTGATCCATATCGCCATGTAAAACCGTCGCTCGAACCCCCGATGCCCGCAACGGATCGCATAACGCGGTGGCTTGTATCCGACTATTTGAAAACACGAGTGCTTTTTCAAAGGTTTCATTTTTTAACAACCACGCCAATAGTTGCTGCTTGTGCGCGTTATCATCAGCTAAAACAATTTGCTGCTGAATATGCGGCAATTCGTCGCGCAACGTATTCAACGCAATTAGTTCATAATGTTTCAGTAATTTGTCCGCCATTTTCAACACGCCGATATGTGTCAGCGTTGCAGAAAATAAAAGCGTTTGACGATTTTCACTGCATTGTTTCGCAATTGTCAGTACATCGTCACTGAATCCCATATCGAGCATTCGATCCGCTTCATCGAGAATTAGCGTTTCCAAATTTTCAAAAGGCGCGGTGTCGAGTGTCAATAATTCAAGCACACGCCCTGTCGTGGCAATCACTATCGGAGTATTTTTACGCAGTAAATTTTGTTGTTTTTTGAAATCTTCGCCGCCCGTCACCAAGCCTACTTTTAATGCTGTTCCTTCGAGCAATTGTTGACACTGCAAAAAAATTTGTTGCGCTAATTCACGCGTCGGCACTAACACTAAAGCTCTAACACCTGCGTAATAATTCGGATTGATAAGCAAATGGTGTAGCGTCGGCAACAAGAATGCCAAAGTTTTACCGCTGCCTGTTTTCGAGCTAACCAAAAAATCTTTGCGCGTTAAAATTGCTGGAATAGCGCGTTGTTGCACGAGTGTTGGTGCTTCAAAACCATTTTTGATTAACGTTTCTTGTAAAGAGGAATGTAGATTAAAACTTGTAAAATTTGTAAGTGGGACGATAGGTGTCGCAATTTTTTCTGTCATGGTGGATTTTTAGGGGTGAGTGAATTCGTAAGAATGAGGGAGTATTGTAGGCAGTATTTATCTACAAGATTTTAATGATATTGCAGTCACCACCAGCTAAAAAAGCTGGTGGATTCAAAGAAACTTTTTCAATTATTTAAGACGATATTCCGCTGAACGAGCGTGAGCGGTTAAACTTTCACCTCGCGCCAAAATTGACGCGATTTTACCTAATTCATTCGCACCTTCGGCGGAACAATTGATTAGACTTGAACGTTTTTGGAAATCATAAACACCCAACGGTGATGAAAACCTTGCGGTACTTGAGGTCGGTAAAACATGATTGGGTCCTGCACAATAATCACCCAACGCTTCGGCGGTATAACGTCCCATAAAAATCGCACCCGCGTGACGAATTTTTTCACACAAACTGTCTGGATTTTCAACCGACAATTCCAAATGCTCAGGTGCGATAATGTTGGCGACTTCGGCGGCTTGTTCTAAGTTTTCCACCAAAATTAGCGCACCACGATTTGCCAATGAAGTACGAATTATTTCAGCCCGTTCCATTGTTGGTAACAGTTCGTTAATACTCGCTTCAACCGCTTCCAAATACGCCGCATCATCGCTAATTAAAATCGATTGTGCGTCTTCATCGTGTTCCGCTTGCGAAAATAAATCCATCGCAATCCAATCTGGATTTGTTTTACCGTCACAAATAATCAAAATTTCCGACGGGCCTGCAATCATATCAATGCCAACTTGACCAAAAACTAATTTTTTTGCTGTTGCTACATAGATATTGCCAGGTCCTACAATTTTCGCGACTGCTGGAATCGTTTGTGTGCCGTAAGCCAACGCAGCTACAGCTTGTGCGCCACCGATTGCAAAAGCTCTATCTACACCAGCTAAATATGCCGCCGCTAAAACGAGTTCATTCGTTTCACCGTTTGGCGTGGGTACAACCATAATCAATTCTGGAACGCCAGCGACTTTTGCGGGAATCGCATTCATTAAAACAGACGACGGATAAGCCGCTTTTCCACCAGGAACATACAATCCCACGCGGTCTAATGGCGTAACTTTTTGACCCAAAACAGTTCCATCGGCTTCGGTGTATTGCCACGATTCCATTTTTTGTTTTTTAGCATACGCACGAATACGTTGAGCGGCTTGTTCTAAAGCCTGCGCTTGTTCAGCAGGTAAATTATCCCAAGCCGCTTTTAATTTTTCTTTTGAAATTTCTAATTCACTTGCTTCAGAAACAGCGCAATGGTCGAATCGGTTGGTGTATTCAATCACCGCCGAATCACCGTTTTTTCGCACGTCAGAAATAATATCCAAAACACGTTGATGAATCGCTAAATCGTCCGTTTCGTTCCACGCCAATAAATCGTGTAATTGCGTGGTGAAATTGGCATCGCTGGCATTCAATTTTTTAATAGTGATATTTGTCATAATTTTTTAAGTCTAAAAGTGGATTTAATGCGCGAATTCTACGGTTAATGCCGCCAATTTAAAAGCGACAAGATTAAACCGTTGCCGCTGTCGCATGAAGTTTAATTCCTAACGCTTTCATCACTTTCATGATTGTTTCATATTGTGGTTTTGAACCAACTGAAAGCGATTTGTACAAACTTTCACGCCCAAGCC